>NZ_JAPQLJ010000035.1:10959-20404 GCF_028982115.1 Wolbachia endosymbiont of Drosophila tsacasi
TTTTCTTGCTGTTTAATCTGCACAGATGAAGATAACTGAATACCTTCACTATCATGATAAGGGGGCTGGCGAGGCTTGTCAAGTAAGTTTTTCGTTTAATTTTTCGTCCTGTTTCTACGGGTTGCATACCACTTAGCTAACATGAGTTTTGACTTTTTGTGTTAATTTTGCAGAATATTAAGATTATCATTTAAATAAAATACATGACGAAAGAGGATTGGGAAGCGGTAATTGGGCTTGAGGTGCACGCTCAAGTTTCTTCTAATACGAAGCTATTTTCTAGCTCATCAACGGAGTTTGGTGCTGAGCATAACACTCAAGTTTCTCTAGTTGATGCAGCAATGCCAGGTACGCTGCCAATACTAAATTATTACTGCATAGAGCAAGCAATACGCACCGGTCTTGCACTTTCTGCAGAAATTAATAAGTGTTCTTACTTTGATCGGAAAAATTATTTTTATCCTGATTTACCGCAAGGTTACCAGATAACCCAATTTTTTGAGCCAATAGCTAAAAATGGTAGAGTATTTATCAACGACAATGAAAAGGAAATAAGAATTGCGAGAATTCATTTAGAGCAAGACGCAGGAAAGAGCGTTCATGAGGAAAGCAAAACTTATGTGGATTTAAATCGTGCAGGGGTTGCTTTAATGGAAATTGTTTCAGAACCAGATCTCTGTTCATCTGCAGAAGCTGCAGAATGCATGAAAAAATTGAGGCAGATTTTGCGTTACACTGGTTCGTGTGATGGTGATATGGAAAAGGGATCACTTCGTTGTGATGCAAATGTTTCTGTTCGCCTAAAAGGCAGTAGTACATTTGGCACTCGTTGTGAAATAAAAAATCTGAACTCGATACGTTATATTGTGCAAGCTATAGACTATGAAATACAAAGACAAATTGAAATTTTAGAAAGTGGAGAAGAAATAAGTCAAGATACCTTATTGTTTGATGTCGCTTTGAGAAAAACAAAAGTGATGAGAAGCAAAGAGGATGCAAGCGACTATAGATACTTCCCTGAGCCTGATTTATTACCTGTTGAGGTAAGCCAGGAGAAAATTGATTTAATTCAATCATCTTTGCCCGAGTTGCCAGATCAAAAAAAGCTGCGATACATTGAGGAATTAGGTATCAATGGATACGATGCAAATGTCATTACTTCCGATAAGGCGATTGCTGATTACTTTGAGGAATTGATAAAAAAACATGATTCAAAGCTCGCGGTCACCTGGTTAACTGTAGAGCTTTTCGGTCGTTTAAATAAAGCAAATATTGATATTATGAGCTCCCCAATCAAAGCAAATGCTTTGTCAGAACTCTTAGATTTTATCGTTGATGGAACGATCTCTGCTAAACTTGGTAAACAAGTTTTTGATATTATGTTTGAAACTGGAAAGCCTGCATCCCTTATTATAGAAGAGCAGGATCTCAAGCAAATAACTGACAAATGTCAAATTTCAGAGGTAATAGATAAAATCATCAATGACAACCAAGATAAAGTTCAAGAATACAAAAGCGGTAAAACAAGATTATACGGATTCTTTGTTGGTGAAGTCATGAAATTCACCAAGGGAAAAGCCAGCCCTGATATTGTGAACTTGGTTTTGAGTGAAAGATTAAGTAATTAGTCACATTTTTTTATTTACATAACAGCACATCTCGTAGATATTCCAAGGTCTTTGTTACGATATCTATATCTCATGATATATAACTTTTTTACCATTTGTTGGTACTATTTTTAAAATTATGTGAGGTTGAGGATGCTTGAAACTTATCCTGCTGGAGGGGTGAAAAACTTTATTCATGGTGTTGACTATCAAAAATTGTGGCTAATGCTGTTTTTTAGACGTGCAATGTATAGAAAGTACTTTTTCCGCTTAGCCACGGAAATGAGTTCGGCTGCAGGCTTTGACGATATTGTTTTCCGGTATGAGCAAAATGGGACAACAGTATATATGCTTATACAAGTTAAACATAAACAAGACGACAGCAAGAAGATCTGTGTAGGCGACTTATTGACAAAAAGTGGTGAACTTAACTTAGTAAAACATTTTGCTGCCTTTTTAGAAATTCGAGGTAATGAAGAATTCAAGGATAAAATAAAGGATTTTTTTATTGTTATAAATGTTGATTTTGACCGTGAAAGTCTAGCAAGCAAGGGAATTACAGTCGAAAAAATAGAAACACAAGATGAGTTTCTGAATATAGGTGATAGTGCAAAATATAAGCTTAGAGACTTACGTAATAATATTGCTCAATACTTAAAGCAAAGGATGAGTGCTGGAGGTAGGGAAGTAAGCGATGAAGAAATAAAAGGATTTTTAAATGAACTAGTGTTTGTAGTGAATTCGCCTAATGACGCTGAGCTAGAAAAGTTAATCAAAATTGAGATAAATGATGACTTGGCCAGAAGGTTCAAATACTTTGGTGATAATGACTCCGTTCTCAATGCCCTTTCCACAATGATGTCAAGTTGGATGAAGGATAAAAGGGGGCGTTTTCTCACACCAGAAGAAGGAGAAAAGTTTTTTCGAGAAGTTGAGCTGTGGGCTAGTACTTTAGGTAAGATAGAACAAGGAGTAGAAGAAGGGAACAAAAGAGCAATTAGAATAGAGGATAAAGTTGATAGGATAGGAGAAAAGGTAGAAATTTTAGTTAATGATCAACAAACACGTAAGGAGCCTATTCAGTTTAATATAGAATATTCAGTTGAGATGTTTGTTGGAAGAAAAAATGAATTGCAAGAAATATATAATAAATTGCAAGAAAGCACTAGCAACCCGATGGAAACATTGCGAGCTGTTGTCATTAGCGGTCCTGACGGAGTAGGGAAGAATGGATTGGCTATAGAATATGCTTATAAACGTAAAGAAGATTATGATGGTAACCTTGTACGGATAAATGCAGAAACACCAAAGGATCTTGAAGAGTCGTTTAAAGGATTAGCTAAAAAGCTAAATAAAAGATTACCTGAAGGTTCGAAAATTTCTATTACAGAAGAAGACACTGAACAAGAAAAGGTAATCAGGTCTGTTATTAAAGACGTATATAGGTATTTCGAAGATATAAAAAGTCTTTTTATTTTTGATAATGCAAGAGAATATAAATACATTAGAAAGTTTTTACCTTCATCTTTACATTCTAGACATAAAAAACCTTATGTTTTAATTACTTCTCATGATCAAAAATGGGATTCGGTAGAAGAAGGAGATATAAAAGTAATACGGTTAAATGAATTTTGTAAAACAGAAGCTTGCGAGTTTGTTAAAAAAGCTTTGAACATAGAGGACAATTTACAGGATCAGGAAATAGAAGAATTAACAGAAAAGCTGCAGTATGTTCCCTTGGCTTTAAAACAAGCAACCGTATATATTTGCAACAAAAATAAAAAATCAAAGTTGAGAGGTTATGGAAGATTTGAGGTAAGTGATTACTTAAAGGAGTCCCAACAACATACAAGAAAGTCACTTAAAGAAGGAGATTGTGAAGGCGAAGATCGTTATACTGAAGCAGTTTCAATAACTTGTAATACTACGATGACACATATACAAAAAGAATATGGCTGTGAAGCATTGAATATTCTGGAAACAATAGCTTATCTTATTCTTGACAAGATTTGTGTAGAAGAAATCTTTTCAAAGCTAATAACCAATGATAAAGAAAAGCTAAGGAGTGCTGTTGAGCTACTCGATAGATATTCAATGATTGACTTGAAAGAGGAAGTGGCAAGTATTCACAGAGTAGTGCAGGGAATAACTAGATTAAAATTACAAAAGGAGGGCCAAGAAGAAGTTCTAAGGAAAGCTTTGGAATTGATAAACAGTGGTGGTTTAGCACAAGGTAGTATGAGCCATATTGCATTTGTATGGGGATACGCAAGTACATACGGTAAGTTGATTGATAACTTTTACTTTAACTCATTTTGTGTATATGGAGGAACACTGTTTATAAGGAAAAGCACCCCTTTGCACTTGCTTGCTGAAAGTGGTGATTGTAAAGCAATTAGTGCAATAATAACACATATAGAAAAATATTACCCAGATGAATTGGTAAAAATTGTTAATGTTAAGGACAATCACGGTCAAACTTTGTTGCATATTGCTGCTAAGAGTGGAAATTTGAATGTAATGAAATGTCTAGTCAATAAAGGTGCTAGCGCTAATACTAAAGACAAATATGATAATACTCCATTGCATTCAGCTGCTTACGCTGGAGAATTGGACATAGTAAAATACCTGATTATTAAAAATAATAACATTAATGCTAAAGGAGAATATGGCAGGGCTCCATTACACATTGCTGCTATAAATGGAGATCTGGATATGCTGGAATATCTCATCAAAAAGTATGCTGATATTGATGCTAAAGACAACTATGGTATGACTCCATTATATTTAGCTGCTGGCATTGGGGAATTGGGTATAGTGGAACACCTCATTAATGAGGATGCTTATGTTGATGCTAGGAATGAACACTACATGACACCATTATTTTTTGCTGTTGAGAATGGAGAATTAAATGTAGTGAAGTGCCTAATTAAAAAAAATGTTAATGTTAATGCTAAGAATGAGTATGGCGAAACAGCATTACACCGCGCTATCTATAAGGCTACTTTCAGTGGAGACTTAAGAATAGTAGAGTGTCTAATCAATATAGGTGCTTTTGTTAATGCTGAGGATAAAAATGGCAGAACTCCATTACACTACTCTGCTTTATCTGGGAGCTACAATATTGCAGGATGCCTTATTCGAGAAGGTTCTGATGTTAATGGTAAGGATAAAGATGGCAACACTGCACTACACTTGGCTGTTATTAGGCAAAAGGTTGATATAACGAGGACGCTACTAAAACACAACGCAGACGTTAACGCCAAAAATAATGAAGGAAAGACAGCATTGTATTATGCAACTAACAATGATCACCAAGAACTTGTGGAATTGCTTTTAGCTCATGGTGCATCCTATGACTACTAGAAATTTTGCATTTAATTTATAGCTCCAGGCTATAGGATGACAGAAGTGGGCTTTAATAGCTGTAGTACTATAGCTGTTATACGCCAAAAGTAAGTATTAGATATAACAAATAGAAGAAATTAGATAGAATGATTAAAGGGGCAAGGATATAAAGGTTTAACTTGAAATAACCTGATAAAATTTGAATCACACTTCCAAGTGCTGGCACCCATGAAAGTAATGCAACTGCACAAATCAGTAGATTTCTTACGACTTTTGGTGTTGTGTGCTCGTTCTCTAGTTTGTGGTATGATTTTCGTATAGAGATTGTTATTCTACCCAAACACCAGTTAACTATTCCACCAAGGCTTGATCCTAGTACTCCAAAAAACAACATCAGTAGTAGATTGTGATGTGATCTAAAGTACAGCATAGCTTCAAACATAAAGCCTTGGTGTATAGGCAAGATTAACGATGATAATAGGCTGTCTTTAAACAGCAGAAAGTAATCTTCCATATAAGTTTACCAAGTTGTTGTACCATCTTCGTTGTCAGAAATTGTAATCCCCTTTTGTTTCAACTGATCCCTGATTTTGTCTGCAGTATCGTAATTTTTATTTTTTTTTGCAATTTTTCTTAAGTCTATCAATCTTTCTATTTCTTGATGACTCACACCAGCAGTAAACCACTCTTGATAACTTGACTCAAGAAGACCAATAAATCTGGCACTCTTAATAAAACTTTCAGTTAATTTAAGCTTTTCACTTTCATTCCTCATTTTGTTAATTTTTGCAGCCATTTCATGTAATATAGCTAGAGCTTCAGGAATGTTTAAGTCGTTTTTTAAAGCGTCTATAAAATCTTTAAAAATCTCTGCATTACTTTCATCAATATTCGTTGTATCTAAGCCACGTAATAACCGATAAAATTTATTTAAGGTTTCCTGTGCATCAGAAATAACGTTTTCTGTCCAATCAAGTGGTTTTCTGTAGTGAGTTTTGAGCAGCACATAACGTATTACTTCACCCTTTATTCCACTATCTAGCAAACCTCTTACTTTGACTATATTAAATAAGGACTTGCTCATTTTTTCTTCACTTACTGTAAGAAAGCCGTTATGTATCCAGTATTTTGCAAATATTGATCCAGCAAATGCAGACTTACTCTGTGCAATTTCATTTTCATGGTGAGGAAATTGTAAATCTATGCCGCCACCATGAATATCAAAATCTTTGCCAAGATAAGCATATGACATTGCTGAGCATTCTATATGCCATCCAGGCCTGCCCTCTCCCCATGGGCTATCCCAATAACTTGAAAGTTTGTAGTCAATATCACTTGCAGGCTTCCACAGTACAAAATCTCCAGGGTGCTTTTTATTTTCATTAACTTTAACTCTGTTACCTGGAACCAATTCATCAGTTTTTTTTCCTGATAAAGCACCATATTCATGGTAAGATTCTATATTAAAATACACGTGTTTGTCAGATTCGTAAGCGTGGCCTGATTGCAGTAAATATTCAATTAATTCTATAATATAATCTACGTTTTCTGTTGCTTTTGGCTTGTGTGTTGGCTCTTTACAATTTATGCTTTCCATATCATCATGAAAAGCTTTAATGTAATATGTGGTTATACTTTCTATGTTGCTATTTTTCTCGCTTGCTGCATTAATTATCTTATCATCAATGTCGGTTATGTTACGCACATAGGTAACTTTGCCATAACAAAACTTAAGTAGCTGAAATAACACATCATACACAACAACAGACCGTGCATTGCCTATATGTGCTGTGTCATATACTGTTGGTCCGCAAACATACATTTTCACATGATCTTTATCGATTGGTGTAAAAAGTTCCTTTTTTTTTGTTAAGGTGTTGTAAAGCCTAACCATATACGAAGCTTTTGAAAAAAGAAAATGCCCCAATGATAAGTTGTGGCCCTTTGACTACTACAACAAGAGTAAGCAATAGTCCACACAATGATGTCAAAATTCCCAATATGGATAGAAACCCATCTTTACTCATAATACCAAGTGAAATAAGAGTCGTACCAATTGCAGGAATAAAGTTGGTAAGAGGTAATGGAAGAGCTATTGATAATGCACAAAGCAACATTACAAAAGCTAAAATTTTTTCGCCAGGCCCATAGAAAATAAAAGACATTCTTGGTTTCATGAACTTTTCTATTTTTCTTAATGTTGGAGAAGTTTTCTCCACCACAAGAGCTAGTGTTGAACGCTGAAAAGATTTTCTTTCTAGCCAACTGGGCATCCAAGGAGAATCAAATCCAAATAAAAGCTGCAGCGAGAATAAGATTAAAGGTATAGAAAGAATAGTTGTATAACCAGGTGGAACCGGTATAGGCACCGATAGCGGCAAGGAGAAGATGATTATTAAAATACCAAAACCTCGCTCATGCAAAGCTATTTTAATGTCAAACAAAGTTACTTTATCGCTATCATTGTTATTGGTATCTGCAACCTCTTTTAGAATATCAGAAGCTAGTTTTTTATCTTTAGTTAGTTTCTCACTTTTTTGCACAATTATCCTTTAATAAAATATTCCTCCTAAGCTAACATAGTTGTTGCTGTATTTCAATATTTGTTATTTATTTCATACCAACACTTCATCTCTTTCATTTTTTAACCTGACTAAGTTTTTAAACAGATGACATGCACTAAAGTGCATGTCACAAAGTATGAGGACGCTAACGATCTGGTTCATTAGACGATAATTTTTCTGAGTCCTTAAGCTCCTGTTTAAGATTTTTGATGCCTTTTCCTAAATCACCCATAACTTGCGGTAATCTACCTGCACCAAACAGAACTAAAATTATTATTAAGACTAGAAACAATTGCCATGGTCCTAAACTCATTTTCACCTCCATTTAAAATATTGACCTTTAAATGTTAAAACTTGACTGAAGTCAAGTAACACATAGATTATATCACCTTTATTTAATTATAAATCAAGGTTTTTTAATTGTTTTATAACAATTCCAAAATAGATTGTTTTCTTGCAGCGAATAAGTGGAAGCTTTTCGCTTAACTATAGAGTAGAGGAGAGCTCACTAAAAAACTTTGCTAGCGTATCATCTCTAGGCCTATGGTATATATCGCTAGAAACCCCTGATTGAATAATTTTACCATTTTTCATTACATAGATAAAATCTGCAACTTTCAATGCTTCTTGCGGGTCATGAGTTACCATTAGCACAGGGATATTTTTAGTTCTAAAAAGGGACAATATATGTTGTCTTATTCGGCACTTGAGCAGTATATCCAAATTAGAAAATGGTTCATCTAACAACACAACACCAGGGTTTTGTGCTATCACTCTTGCTATTGCAACTAATTGTTGCTGTCCTCCAGATAAGGCGTTAGGGTACATATTTTCATATTTTTCTATATTGAGTAACTTCAAGATTTCCAATGCAATTAGGTGCTTTTCTCTCTTGGAAGAGCTGCGGATAGCAAAGGTTATATTTTCTACTACTGTTTTGTGAGGAAATAATGCAGAATGCTGAAAAATCAATCCGATATTTCTATGCTCTATAGCGACTGATGCTTCATTGCTAGCAACTAACCTATCATTTATAAAAATAGTTCCAGATTTTGGATTTTCTATCCCTGCAATTAATTTCAAAATTGTTGACTTGCCACAGCCAGAATGACCCAATAAACATGCAACACTTCCTTTTTTTACTTTAATGTTTATATTGCTTAAAGCAAAGTCGTCTTGATTGTTATAGAAATAACCAATGTTGTTAACTAGCATTAATCTTACTTAAACCATGTTATTAAATATAATAGCATTATCCTCAAGAAGTACAGAAATGTTTTTTGTCGTCATAAATTGGTTATGCAAGAAATCTAGAAAAGAGAAGGATTTTTTGCTATAACTTTACATAAATGGCAGGGAACACGGGACTATAGCTCAGCAGGATAGAGCGTTGGACTCCTAATCCGAAGGTCGTGCGTTCGAATCGCACTAGTCCCACCACATTGCTTCACAAATTTCATGGAGATTTTTTTCACAAATACACACACCTATTCCAGTGTCAAGCACTGGAATCTCGGCAACCCCTACGTCATCCCGCCGCGGTATCTCTAGATCCCGCTAACAAGCAGCGGAATGATGATTCTTCAAATCGTCAAGGTGTCATCCAAGTAGCCTTCTCTTCCTGTCATCCCAGTGCCTATTTCTTTGTCATCCCAGTGCCCAGACACTGGGATCCAGGAAAAAGAATGATGTCATCCAAGTCCCCTAGGTGTCATTCCAGTCTGGAATCCAGGTTTTCCGCAGCCCCATTAAAAACGTCGTATTTTAACATAAAACTGCTACCTCACCAACTTAGTGCATGATAAAAATTCCTGGATCCCAGTGTCACGCACTGGGATGACAGGGAAATGAGGCACTGGGATCCAGGAAAAAGAATGATGTCATGAAAGTAGCTGACACTGGTTCCTTTATGACGGTGTCATCAGA
>NZ_JAPQLJ010000036.1:0-27335 GCF_028982115.1 Wolbachia endosymbiont of Drosophila tsacasi
CGAATAACTGGTATGGATTTTACTAAAGTTCCAGGGCTTGATATACTAAGTATACAGACTATAATTTCAGAAACTGGTATAAACCATAATAAATGGTCAACAGAAAAACACTTTTCATCGTGGTTAGGACTCAGCCCTGCCAATAAAATTACAGGAGAAAAAGTGTTTAGCACAAGAACGCGTAAAGTCATTAATCGTGCTGCGAATGCATTTCGAATGGCTGCTAATTCTGTAGGAAATAGTAAAAGTTCATTGGGTGCATACTACAGAAGATTAAAAAAACGATTAGGAGCACCAAAAGCAATAACAGCTATTGCAAGAAAAATAGCATGCATATTTTATAGTATGCTCAAATACGGACAAGAATATGTAAAAAAAGGAATGGAATACTATGAAATACGATATAAGGAGAGAGCTGTAAAATTTTTGATCAAAAAGGCACGAGAATTTGGCTATACTTTAGTGCAACAAGAGGAGCTAGTTAAGGAAGTTTCTTAGAAGTATGTTATCCGTTTGTCACTTCTAAATGATAAGAGCCTTAATGAATTTATTAGTTTATTACATGTCTCTTTTCATGTATAAATCTATAGAAAGTTTTATACGGAAATTGTTTTATGAGCAAAATTATAGAAATCAGAGCGCCAAAGACTCTTGGTGGTGAGTCAGTTACAGAAGGTATAGTAAGAATAAAGAAAAATATTGGAGAAGCAGTAAAAGTAGATGACTTGATCTTTGAAATTGAGACTGACAAAACAGCACTCGAATTAACTGCAGAAGCTTCAGGGCAAATAACTGAATTTCTTGTAAAGGAAGATGATGTGATAAGTCCTGATCAATTGTTAGCGAAGCTTTCTGTGGGGGAAGTAAAAGAGGAAGCGAGAAAAGAAGATAAAAGCGAAAGTGCTGCTAAAAAAGATGCTCCATCAGCTCGTAAAATTATGGAAGAAAATGCAATCAGTGCAGAAAGTGTCAAGGGAACTGGCATAGGTGGTAGGATAACAAAAGCAGATGTGATAGGCCACATGAACAAAGCTGAACAGCCTGCAATAAAACAATATGAATTGCCAAAAAGTATAGTAAGTGGAGAGCAAAGAGAAGAACGAGTAAAAATGAGCAAAATAAGACAAGTAATTGCCGCTCGTTTGAAGGCGTCGCAAAACACTGCTGCGATACTGACCACATTCAATGAGATCGACATGAAAAATGTTATGGATCTAAGAGCGAAGTATAAGGACATTTTTGAAAAAAAATATGGAATAAAACTTGGTTTCATGTCGTTTTTTATAAAGGCAGCGGTGCAAGCACTGAAAGAGATCCCTGAAATTAACGCTGAGATCTCAGGCGATGAAATCATATATAAACATTACTATGACATAGGTGTTGCTGTTGGTACTGACAAAGGCCTTGTTGTGCCAGTTATTCGAAATGCTGATCAGATGTCATTCGCAGAAATTGAGTTAACTTTAGTTGCTCTTGGCAAAAAAGCTCGCGAAAGTAAATTACAAGTATCAGAAATGGAAGGTGCAACATTTACCATCTCAAACGGTGGAGTATACGGTTCACTTCTTTCTACTCCGATAATAAACCCTCCGCAATCTGGAATACTTGGCATGCATTCAATACAAAACAGACCAGTTGCTGTAGGCAGCTCAATTGAAATTAGACCTATGATGTACATTGCCCTCTCCTACGACCACAGAATAGTTGATGGCAAAGGAGCAGTAACTTTCCTCGTTAAAATAAAAAATTATATAGAAGATCCAAGCAGATTAGTTTTGGAAGTGTAGCTCAAATGAGTTATTGTTAATCTAGTGTTGCTAAAAGCCTAAATATCATCTAGCTCTGCCAGCAGTTTAGCAACTTCCGGATGATCAGGGCCATAGTGTTTTTCAAAAACAGGTAAAGCACGTTCAAGCAACTCTCTTGCTTTCTGAGAACTACCTAAAGCATTATGAGCAATACCAAGATTTACCAGCAGTATAGCAACTTCGAAATGGTCAGACCTGTAATGTTTCCTTTTGATTGCTAAAGCCCACTCAAGTAACCTCTTTCTTTTCTTATGATAACCTAGACCCCCATAAATGACACCTAAGTTTGACAACAGTTTAGCAACTTCAAGATGGTCAGGATCGTAATGTTTCTCAAAAATAGGTAAAGCACGTTCAGACAGCTCCTTTGCTTTCTGAAGATCACCCAAAGCATAACAAACAAGACCGAGGTTTGCCCGTAGTTTAGCAACTTCGAAATGATCAAGTCCATAATGTTTCTCTTGAATTGCTAAAGCTTGCTCAAACAACTTTTTTGCTCTCCGGGGATTATCTAAATTCTCATAAGCGTGGCCAAGGTTTGTCAGTATGACAGCAACTTTAGGATGATCAGAGCCATAATGTTTCTCAAGAATAGGTAAAGCCCATTCAAACAACTCTTTTGCGTTCCGAGGATTATCTAAAGCATTATAAGCAATACCAAGACTTACCAGCAGTGTAGCAATTTCATAATCAGGGATAAAATGCCTCTGAAGAATAGGTAAAATCCATTCGATCAACTCCTTTTGTCTTTTAGGGTTACCTAAATCAGAGTATCCATCATTAATCCACATTAACAAATCTAAAAGATAATCCTTTTCTATTGTTTGCTTTTCTGAAGAATTTTTTTCTAGCAAATTATCCATATGTGATAAAAATGCTTCTAAATGTGGTAATAATTGTCGTTTCTTAGCATAATCTTCTAGTTTATCACTGTGGTAAGGAAAACCCTTTTGTAATAGTTGAAAAACAGTCTTTATGTCTTCTTTAGTTTTTCCACTTTTCTCTGACTTTAGCCTTATAACTTCTTGAACCAAGCTGTGTATTAACATACTATGATCTTCTTTGGTAGTTAACATGGAGTAACTTATTAATATTCCAAACGCTTCATGGAAAGTTTCTAAGGAAGGATTATTTTCTTGATTATCAGCAAAGATTTCTAGTAAAGATTGAGGAATAGGACTACCATCTAAGTAAGCACAAGCAGTAAGCCAGTTAGCCGCCAAAGAAGATTCTTTTTTTATTGCTTCTACTGTGATGTCCCATGTAACATACACTATTGCTGCAGTCTCTCTATTAGCGTCGGCTGGAAATGTTTCAAGCAATGTTTTATCAGATAATAAAGCTCGTTTTCTATCGTTATATAATTTCAAATAGTCTGAAATATTTATACCTGTTTTCTTTATATAAGCGCTTGCTTGGGCTAAAGCTAGAGGTAAATGATCTAACGTCTTCACCAATGCATCCACTTGAGTTATATCGAGTTTTTTCCTTTTACTTCTAGTATCTTACAAATGTAGCTCCTTGATTCTCCAGGTTCAAAAACATCAACAGAAATAGTGTTCTGTGGTTGTGGCCAGCCAAATGTATAACGAGAAGTTAATAATATCTTTCCTCCTTCTATAGGAAGTAAATCTGCTATATCTTTGTAGTTAGGAGCGTTATCGCATATCAGTAGCCACCCAGCACGTTCAGGGTGTTCTAGCCAATACTTAACATGCTTGGCGTGATCTTCTTCACAAACGTTTTCTCTGTAACCATGAATAACGTTTAGTCCACGTCCTAACTTGATGTACTCGTTAATTAAAGTATTTCTCTCTCGTGTATCAAGCCAAATTATCCATCTATATTTTTGGAGCTTACTCCAAATAAATTCTAATGCTAATTGTGTTTTACCTATTCCACCTATTCCATGACAAGCAACTAGTGTTGCTGTATCATTAGCTTTCAGGCATTCTTCTATTTTATCTAGCAGCGCTTCTCTGCCGACAAAGTTATAATTTCGAAGAGGGACTTGCCAAAATTCAGGTAGATCTTCTTTAAGTTTGAGACTATAAAGATGTTCTATAGCTTTCTTAAAATAATTGTCTTTTCTTGTTAGGTAAGGAACTTTGCTACCTTTTGCCAAGCGTTTCTTTACATCTTGATATACAGAACCAAAAACCATATCAGCGCCTTTTTTTCTGATGTTTTGTATTTTTTTCTATTTCTCTCTTAATGATACTCTCTAGTTTTGGTTGACTAGGTTGATTAGCTACAAACCTTATTCTAAGTAAAAAATCTTCTATTTCATCTTCACTGCCGCAACTGAAGTATTTTTTCAGTTCAAGATGATTTTTTATTTTGTAGCACGTTCCTTTTTGACCTTCATAAATGCTTAAAATGTTATCATCTGTTAACTTTGACTCTTCCAGATACTCCTCTAATGTTTCTACTTTGCCTTGCTTTTCTGTACCTTTTTTTAAGTTCACATTAACATTAGCATGAATGACAAGTGTAATATCACTGTTCTTATACTCAGGGTTTTGCTTAATCTTGAAATAAGATTCAACAAAATATTTGTTTAATCCGAAATTCTTTTTTTGTCGCTTTCTATCGTTTCCATCAACAAACAAATCTCCAAATGTAATATTCTTTGAAAGTCTAGGCTTATTGCAATGCTTAACTTGAACCAAAACAATTCTCGACTTGTTTTGATCTTCATGTTCAAAAAAAATATCGTCAAAGGCTCCAAAACCTTCTATATTTGATGCTAACCAAAAGTCACTTTCACCTCTTAACCCATGAAGTAGGTACAACATTGATAATGTTATTTCGTAATCATAACCATAAATGCCTTCTGATGTACCATCTCTCTTCTTAAATGTACGATTACTAAGTATTTCAGACTGTTTGTTTTCTACATTCACGGCTCACCGCCCCACCAAACATCACCAACAACTTCATTCGATAAAAGTCACCAAGTGCCTAAGATAATGCAACAGATTCTTTAATATTTCAATAACAGTGCCTGCAAGAACAGGGTTGGAAGTGTTCCTTTGTTTATTACCTTAGTATATGAACAAGGATTCCCCGAATCTAATATATCATTGCTGTAGGCTGCATTTAGTAATATAATCTCATATTAAATAAGACGTTACTTAAGTTTATGCTAGATTCTCCGCTAATTTTGACAGCCATTCTTATATTTTTCATTTTTACGTTGTCATTCTTTTTTATAAGAAAGATATTTGGATCAACAAACAAGAAGATAATAAAATCCTTTAGGAAAATTGTTCAGCAAATAAATGCATTAGAAACAGAAATGCAGAGCTTATCTGATGAGGAGCTTGCTGGTAAGACCGAAGAATTCAAACGAGAATTGAAAAATGGAAAAACGTTAAATGATCTTCTCGTACCTGCATTTGCTGTTGTGCGCGAAGCCTCTCGACGATTCCTTAATATGAGACATTTTGATGTTCAGCTAATTGGTGGAATGGTGCTTCATAATGGCATGATATCAGAAATGAAAACAGGGGAGGGAAAGACACTCGTTGCAACTTTAGCTGCATACCTTAATTCTTTAGAAGGGAAAGGCGTGCACGTCGTAACTGTTAACGATTATCTTGCAAAACGAGACACAGAGTGGATGAGCAAATTATATAATTCTCTTGGGGTTTCTGTTGCATTTATCACGAATAACTTGACAGACGAAGAGAGAAAAGAGGCTTACAGTGCAGATATCGTGTATTCCACAAATAACGAGCTTGCCTTTGATTACCTGCGAGATAATATGAAATTTTCTCAAGAAGACATGGTTCAGAGAGGCTTTCACTACGGAATAGTTGATGAAGTAGACTCAATACTCATTGATGAAGCTCGCACTCCGCTTATTATTTCTGGCCAGATTGAGGAAAACAATCAGATATATAAGCATATCAATAAAATAGTAACTAAATTAGTTGACTCTGATTATGAGGTGGATGAGAAGGGTAGGGCAGTGTTTCTTACTGAAGATGGTATTTCACGCGTGGAAGAACTACTCAGGTCATACAATCTCATTCCTGAAAATTCCTTGCTCTATGATACTGACAGTATGATAATGACTCATTATATAGACCAAGCATTACGTGCACATAAGCTGTTTACTGCTGATAAAGATTATATAGTAAAGGATGGTAAGGTAGTGATTATTGATGAATTTACTGGGCGTATGATGGAGGGCAGGAGATATTCCGATGGTCTTCATCAGGCACTTGAAGCGAAGGAGAATCTTGAAATTCAGCATGAAAACCAAACCTTAGCATCGGTCACATTTCAGAATTACTTTCGTATGTATAATAAACTTTCCGGAATGACTGGAACAGCAGCAACAGAGGCAGAAGAGTTTCGTGATATATACAGACTAAATGTAGTAAAAATTCCAACCAATGTATCTGTAAAAAGAGTTGATATTGATGATGAGATTTATGGCACAGGAAAAGAAAAATTTAATGCTGTATTGAAGTTTATAGAAGAATGCCACAAGCGCCTTCAACCAGTCCTAGTTGGCACGGTAAGCATCGAAAACTCTGAGAAGCTTTCTGCGCTTTTGCAAAGCCATTCTCTTAAGCATTCAGTATTGAATGCTCGTTATCATGAACAAGAGGCGTACATAATAGCACAAGCTGGAGTGCCAGGTAGTATCACTATAGCAACTAACATGGCAGGACGTGGAACTGATATTCAACTCGGTGGAAACGCTGAAATGATTGCAAAGGTAGAGCTGAAGAAGATAAAAAATGATGATGAAAGAGTAAAAAAATACCAAAAAATAGTCGAAAGAGTAAAAAAAGATAAGGAAATTGCTATAAAAGCTGGTGGTTTATGCGTGGTTGGAACCGAAAGACATGAAAGCAGGAGAATAGATGATCAATTACGCGGCCGTTCTGGTCGTCAGGGGGATCCTGGACTTTCTAAGTTCTTTTTATCGCTTGAAGATGACCTAATGAGAATATTTGGTTCTGATAGAATGAGAAGCTTTTTACAAAAAGTAGGGTTAAAGAATAACGAAGCTATTCATCATCCATGGATCAATAAGGCACTTGAGAAGGCGCAGAAGAAAATTGAAGCTAGAAATTATGATTTGCGGAAGTCTTTGCTTAAGTTTGATGACGTAATCAACAACCAACGTAAAGTTGTTTTTAAGCAGAGAAACAATATCTTAGGCAATAAAATTAATGATTTACTTGAAGTATATAGCGAAGTAAATGAGAGCATAGTAGAAGGTATAATCCAAAGTGGCTATTATGAGGATTATATTGAAGATATAGTCAAAGAATTCCATACAAGGTATGGAATAACGCTTGATAAAGAAGATTTAGCAAAGTTTTTAAACAAACAAGAAGCTTTGAATTATATAAATGATAAGATACAAGAATTTTTTACTGAGAAAGAAAAATATTTCAACAGTCAGCACACTACAGATTTGTGGAATACGATCGTGAAGCAAATGATGATAATGACACTTGATCATTTATGGAGGGAACACCTTTCAGTTCTAGAGAGCCTAAGACAAAGCATAAGCTTACGTGCCATGGGGCAGAAAGATCCACTGAATGAATTTAAACGCGAAGCTTTCTTGATGTTTGAGTCAATGCTTGAAAAATGGAAGGAACTCACCATTCATCGCTTAGCACACTTTAAGTTGGCAGACAACCAAGAGATAGGCAATAGGTTATATTCTGCTAGAAATAGCAGACTTCCCAAAGTCTCAAGAAATGACAAATGCCCTTGCAACTCCGGAAAGAAATACAAACACTGCCACGGCGCAGTTACTGTGGTAAATTAGGAGCTGTAGTCTGCTGCGCATTACTGCAGCTAACCTCACTTAATTTACTGCCAATTGTAACTCCATAGGCAGAGCATATAACTCCATAAACAGTTTGTACAGCTGTGCACGGTATCTCAACCGCTAACAAAGCGGGATGACTAGACTTTTTGATTTACTCCCACTCAATGGTTGCTGGTGGTTTAGAAGTTAAGTCATAGACAACTCTATTTACTCCGGAAACGTTATTAACAATTATACTGCCAACATTCTGTAAAAAGTCCCAAAACACTAGCGAATGCTGATCCTTATCCTCAAATGGAAATGCATCAGCCGTCATACCATCGGACGATGTTACAGCCCTTAAAGCACAAACATATCCGTATGTACGACCATCTCCCATGACACCTACAGTTTTTATTGGTAATAATACAGCAAAAGCTTGCCATATCTTATCGTATAGATCGTAATTTTTCATCGTATTAATATATATTTCATCTACTTCTTGCAATATTCGCACCTTTTCTTCATCGACTTCACTTATAATCCTCACTGCAAGTCCGGGTCCAGGAAATGGATGTTGAAATATTATCTCGTCTGAAAGCCCAATTTCTTTTCCAAGTAGCCTTACCTCATCTTTAAAGAGGTAGCGTAAAGGCTCTACTAGCTTCAGGTTCATCTTTTCTGGCAACCCACCAACATTATGGTGAGACTTAATTGTACTAGTGTTGTCTGAGGCATGCCCTGACTCAACTACATCAGAGTAGATGGTACCTTGCATCAAAAAATCCACATCACCTATTTTTTTTGCTTCTTCTTCAAACACTTCAATGAAAGCGTTACCGACAATTTTTCGCTTTTCTTCTGGATCAGTTATCCCCTTCAACCTACTCAAAAATAAATTTGATTTATCAACGTAGTTTATCGGAATCTCTTTTAACATAGTAATGGTCTGGTTCTTGCGTAACAACCCAGTATCGATAAAAATACAGTTCAATTGTTTTCCTATAGCTTTATGTGTGAGAGCCGCTGCAACACTTGAATCAACCCCACCACTTACTGCAGCGATTACTTTTTTCTTTCCTACTACATTTTTGATTTTTTCCTTCTGCTTTTCAATAAACGATTTCATTGTCCAGTCTCTCTCGCAATTTGCAATACCCAAGAAGTTAGAGAGCAATTTACTGCCATTTGTTGTGGGCCTCACTTCAGGATGGAACTGAGTACAGTAAATCTTCCGCTGTTCGTTAACAATCATTGCAATTGTTTGATTTATCACACCTGATGCAATAACAGTAAATCCCTGTGGTATAGTATCAACACTGTCCGCATGGTTCATTAATACATCCACTTCAGAATTAACATCCCAGGTATCCTTTATAATGGGGGATTCTTTTAGTATCTTGATTTTAGTTCTGCCAAACTCCTGTTTGAAACTCTCTTTTACTTTTGCTCCAAAATAATGACAAATGAGTTGCTGTCCATAGCATATTCCAAGTATAGGAACGTTTGTTGCCTTATTAAGTTTTATAATTTCATGTACTACTCTACTTGTTTCAGAACAATCATCATTTACAGATTGTGGTCCTCCAGAGAGAATAAACCCATTGAATTTTGATATTGTTTCAAAACTGATGTTGCTTGGAAATATTTCGCAATACACACCCATTTCTCTGACTTGTCTTGCGATAAGCTGTGTAAACTGTGAACCAAAATCAATAATAGCAATTGCTGACAATTTGCTCCTCCATATTATTTAAAAGTGATATCTGATAATAAAGAAAATAAAGAAGCAAGTAAACTAAGACCTCTTTAAAACTTTGACGGACAGCGTGGGTTGGCTATGATCCATTTTTATCTGAGAAGAACTTTTTACGGTGGTAGCTTAGAGTTCTTAGTCCTTCTTCAGGGTTAAGGCGTAACTTGAAGAACTCCCAACCATCACAACTTTGACCAGTAATTCTTGTACCAGCTGCAGAAAGGGAACTGTAAATTTCTCCATTATAAATAAACTTTACTTCATTTCTGACTATAACTTCATATGTTTTACTTTTATATATTTCAATAAGTGTTCTACCTATGAAGAGAGCTTTTATGACTTCTCTATTTTGTATTGTGCTATATTTATTCTTAATTATCCTAACTTTTTTAGACTCATCTGTTTTAGGTTTATCTATTTGAAGCTCACCTATTGGTTCATTACCCACCATATTGTTTAACATTTTGTTTATTACATGGGTTGCTGCTTCATCCTTAATTTCTTCTATTTTCTTATCTACATATTTTTCTACTTCACTACGTACATGCCCTTTTAATTTTTCAAAAAAGTTCTGCAAGTCGAGTAAAGTTAATTCAGATGTTTCCACAAAAACCCCCAGTTTTATTATCACGTATCAATAATACATCTAGTATACTTAAAATATCTTTAAGAAAGGCGACTCTGACCCTCAAGTAGCTAGTGTTAACTACCGATATCGTACGTGAACCAAAATCAATAATGGCAATTGCTGACAACTTACCCCTCCATATTATTTAAAGCAATATCTGTAATAAAGAAAATTATGGGGCAAGCAAACTATAGCTAAAGTGACTTAGGTTTACCTACAATTTGAAAAACCGTCATTCCGCTACTAGTTAGCGCCGCGCACAACTGTACGAACATTGTGCTACCAGAAGGGCAATGCCTCTTATCCAAGTACCCTCTTCTTGTCATTCCAGTCTGGAATCCAGTTTTCCATATAACCTCATCAAAAATGTTTATTTTCTGGTTACTTTTATACTTATCAACTCAGTATGCTTACTTACAATTAAAATTCCTGGATCCCAGACTGGGATGACACCCTCCTGATGGACCCAAATCACAATGTTCGTACAGTTGTGGAATGAATCGCGGTATGACGTAGGGAAACCTTTCTTGGGTTAGCTATAGGTCTTTATCTATAAAGTTTGTTTAAACTATTTTCAAAATAGATAAAATATAATTTTACAATTAGCGTAAATAAAATGAATTATGATGTAATCATTTCAGGTGGTGGGCTGCTTGGTCTTATTACTGCAATTAGCCTCAGTTGTGACTCTGTGTCTATAGCTGTGATTGAAAAAAATAGTCTACCACGTGTAGTAGATGACAACCGAGCATTTGCTATTTCTCAAGGTTCGAAAAAAATATTGGAAAAATTAGGGATTTGGCAGTTTATAGAAAGCGAAGCTGAGCCAATACTTGATATATGCGTATTAGATGCGGTTACTGTGCATTACAATCATAAAATGGTTGGTGAAGAACCAATGGGTTATGTTATTAACAATGCTACTATATGGAATGCAATCAACAATAATTTTTTGAATAAACTAAATATATACTCTCCACATTCCTATAAAACAATTGCTTGTGATTCAGGATATGTGGAAGTTATTCTTGATAATAACCAGGAATTAATATCATCGCTACTTATCTGCGCTGAAGGCAAGAACTCTAAACTACCAGAGTTATTTTCTATACCGACAGTGAAATTTGATTATAAACAAAGTAGCATGGTATTTAATGTAAAGCATGAACTGCATCACCAAAACTTAGCTGTAGAGCGTTTTTTTCCTGGCGGTCCATTTGCAATTCTACCGATGAAGGATGGCTATACTTCTTCGATAGTTTGGACAGAAAAATCTGGAATTTCAAAAATGCTAATGAACCTATCTGAAGAGGAATTTATCGTGGAACTCAAAAAAAGATTTGGTTCTTATTTAGGAGAGATAAAATTAGAGGGTGAAAGAAAGCTTTATCCTTTAAGTTTTGTTTTCGCAAAAAAGTTATATAAGGGTAGAGTTTTGCTTATCGGCGATGCAGCACATTCAATTCATCCAGTTGCAGGTCAAGGGCTTAATCTTGGAATTAGAGATGTAGAAGGTGTTATAAAGCACATAGTTGCTGCAAAAGCATCTGGTATTGATGTTGGCAGCAGTTATTTATTAAAGAAAATTTCACGTGACAGATACTTTGATAATTTTACAATGGCGCTTGCAACTGATGGATTAAATAGGATGTTCTCCAACAGAATATTCTGCGCTAAAGCACTAAGAAATCTTGGCTTGATTGCAGTTGAAAATTCAGATTTCCTCAAAAAAAGCTTCATTCGGCATGCTATGGGGTTTAGATAAACCACTATTTTATAGCTAATGCAAGTCATACCGCCACGGTATCTCTAGATCCCGCTAACAAGCAGCGGGATGACGAATTTGTCGTTTTTCAAATCGTCGGTAAGCCTAAAGCTATAGGCATTAAGCACGATAAAGAAAATCATTTATAATCGCTATAGCAACTAGTGTAGACACTTGACGTTCCTTGTGATT
Organism: Wolbachia endosymbiont of Drosophila tsacasi; assembly: GCF_028982115.1. Taxonomy (NCBI): domain Bacteria; kingdom Pseudomonadati; phylum Pseudomonadota; class Alphaproteobacteria; order Rickettsiales; family Anaplasmataceae; genus Wolbachia; species Wolbachia endosymbiont of Drosophila tsacasi. The sequence goes on from NZ_JAPQLJ010000036.1 coordinate 11,938, forward strand.
TGATAAATAGAGGTTTTTATCTGATTTTACAACAAGGGCTTCTGGATGACTTTGAAAGTAGATATTACCATGCTTATCTTCAATAGCCTCTATTACCCCATCGCTGGAAAATGCTGCAACTTTATATCCAAGTAACTCCAATTTTCTTCTATTTTCTGGCGTATTACTCACTGCCCCTGAATGAGCATCTGGAAAATATGTTGAAAACCAGCCATTTTCATTAGGTATTAAGAATTTAGCCACTAATTCCGCTAAACGACTGTTTGGAATGATCTTTATCTGCTGGAGAGGTACGTCCTCTTTCTGTGGATTAGGTGATGATTTTAAATGAGATCTTTGCTTCTCTTCATCACTCACAAGATTTGCCACACTCACTACTTCAATTCCCTTTGCATTCATTATGCCTTGCAAACCACCACATATGCCAAGTAAATGAATTGCAGGGTTATCATCAATTGCTTTTACAATTGCTTCAGTAACAAGCTGGCGACAAGGAGTAGTAGGAAAAGGTTCGGAGTGTAAATTATAGTAATTTCCTGGAATGAATATTCTATTTATTTTGTGCTCTTTAATGAATTGTGCAACTTCAACTTTTATTCGGTCTAATGTTAACTTCTTTGCCAATGTTTCATCTTGTTTTGCGAGATTAAGTGACTCTGTCTGAATTTTTTTAAGGCTAATTATTTTATTATAATCAATTAGTACAATTTTAACTCTAAAATTATTAAACATCTCGTAGACATTTTGAGATAGCCCAAGCTCATGCGGGTATGTCTCTTCTTCCGTTTTCAACAAACCAACAACTATGTCATCATTTACTCTATTTTCTGCCGTCAAGATAGTTGATGCTGGTTCTTCTTTTCTGGTGACATGTTGAGATGCCGGTTTTTCACTAACGCCAGCATAAGCAATATTGCTTAATAATAGAACTATAATTAATAAAATATTAAATATTCTAATATAATATTTATACATATAGTTTACCCTCTCAACACTTATATCAATATTATAACATACTACAGAACATTTTGCAACAAAAAAGTAAATTTGGTAAGAAAGAGAAGTGGCCTGAGCAGGAATCGAACCAGCCACACAAGGATTTTCAGTCCTTTGCTCTACCAACTGAGCTATCAGGCCAACTATATACTTTCATTTTTAGATAAAAAATGTTATTATGTCTATCAAAAGTTTTTAAAGTAGTTTATATAAAAATAAAGGATGAACATTAATAATAGAATAGGAATCTACCCTGGCACATTTGACCCTATAACTTTTGGGCATGTTGACATAATAAAAAGAGCGTGTAAACTAGTCGATAAATTAATAATAGGAGTTGCAGAAAACGTTAATAAGCATATTGCCTTTGACACCAAGCTACGCACAAGCATGGCTGAAAGTGAAATCAAAGGCCTAGGAATTGATGCAGATGTTATATCTTTTAATGGGTTGCTAGTGAAGTTTGCCAAAGAGCAGAATGCTTCTGTTATTATTAGAGGATTAAGAGCAGTATCGGATTTTGATTACGAGTTTCAAATGAGTTGGGTAAATTATAAACTTCTTCCTGAAATCGAAACCATATTTCTTCCTGCTTCTGAAGATACTCAATTTATCTCATCAAGTTTTGTAAAGGAAATAGCAAGATTAGGAGAAGATGTTAGCAAATTTGTATCAAAAGGCGTTCAAAACGAATTGATTAACTTAAATAGGATAAAAAATGGAGAATAGCATGCGTTGTTTTTTATTTATAAATGGGTATATTTAATATATAAAATGTTATAAGCTAAAGGAGTAGCATGTCAAAAGTGAAGGTGAATAATAGAAAAGTTTGTTGCCATGGTGATGAGAATGATGAGGGTTCCGGCCATCCATTAATATATTTAGATATGGGAGAAGAAGAGGAAATAGCCTGCCCTTATTGTGAAAAGACGTTTGTCCATGACTGTACTGTAGAAGCGGTTAGGGAGCTGACTAGGGATGACCTCTAATGGCACTTTATTTCTTCTGCAGACTTAGCTTATGTAAATAGCAATAAGAGGGGCAGTAAAAATGAAGCTGTCCATACGGTCGAGCACTCCTCCATGGCCAGGTATCATACTTCCACTATCTTTAACACCGTAAGCTCTTTTAACAAGCGACTCAGTGAAATCGCCAAGTTGCGCTAGAATAGCGATTGCAAGGCCAATGATTGGAGAATAAAGAATTGAAAATAAACCAAAAAATATTGATCCAAAAATTGTGCACACTACTCCAGCTAAAATCGCACCAAGAAGTCCTGTCCAAGTTTTTCCAGGGCTAAGAATTGGGCAAATTTTAGCTCCACCAAAATTCTTACCAAATAGATAGGCAGTAATGTCAATTCCCCAAATGGTTAAGACGAACCATACTAATGCATATTTTCCCTGTGGTAGATTATATAAATATATTAATGAGGCGCTTGGTAGCGCAATTAATAATAATGCAAAAACGTATAAAATTTCGTTTCCTTGGGTTAGATTATACCATTCAAAAGAAGATAAAACTGCTATTGAAAAAATCAATAGGTAAAACGATAAATCACTGAAATATGTAGCAAAAGAAAATATGAATAATATTACTATTGAGGACAACATTCTAATTATAAAATTATTATCTACCATATTTTTTCTCTCTTTTTATATAATCTTCTAATGCTTTGCTCAAATCTTGACAAGAAAAATCAGGCCATAAAGTATCACAAAAATATAATTCAGCATAAGCTGCTTGCCATAATAAAAAGTTGCTTAACCTTTTTTCGCCGCCAGTGCGAATTAATAAATCCAATTTTGGCAGATCTTTAGTATATAGAAATTTTTCAAATTCCTCTTCTGATACATAAGCAATATTTTCTTTTATAATATTGCTTATAGCTTGTGTAATTTCTTGCTTTGCTCCGTAACTGACTGCCACAGTGAGTAATAAACCATCGTTCTTATGTGTCATTTCTTCTGCTTTTTTAATTTGATCCAATATTTTACTGGATAACAGACTTAAATTGCCAATAAAATTCAACTTAATGTTACAGTTACAAATGAAATTGACTTTATCTTCATTAGTTAAAACGGAGTAAAATAAATCAAATAGACAGTCAGTTTCGTTTTTGGGTCTAAGCCAATTCTCCATAGAGAATGCATACAAAGTTAAGTAGGGTATGGTTAGGTCTGTACAATACTTGGCAATATCGTATGCAACTTCACTGCCCTTTTTATAACCATCAATTTTTACCTTTCCTTGATTGTTTGCCCATCTACCATTACCATCCATAATAATTGCTAAATGTTTCGGTAAAGATTCTTGATTCAACATTTAAAGTTCACCTAAACCACCCGCCAACACTCTCTTCTGTCATCCGAGTAGCTGACACTGGGATGACGCCCTTCTTGGTGGAATTTGCTCTCAAATCACAACGTTCATATTCACTATTGAAGGCTTTTTTCATATTACCTTAGTGATGCAATATATCCTTTTCTTTGATGGACAATTCACCATCAATCTTTTTTATATTATCATCAGTAATATTTTGTATTTCCTTCTTAGCACCATGAAAATCATCTTCTGAGATCTCCTTATTTCCTTTCATTTTCTCTATTTCTTCCATAACATCTCTGCGTATATTTCTGATGGCAATCCGCGCATTTTCAGAAAACTGATGCAATAATTTTACTAATTTTTCACGGGTTTCTTGTGTTAAGTCCGGAAGAGCTATACGTATGGTATTGCCCTCAACAACAGGATTTAAATTCAAGTTGGCATTTAATATAGCATTTTTCACTTCACCTACAACATTAATATCCCAAACTTTAATTGATAGGGTTTTGTTATCTATAACTGAAACGCCTGCAACCTGATTTAACTTTTGATGTCCACCATAGATATTTACAACTATACCATCAAGCAACGATGCACTAGCTCTACCAGTGCGTACGCCTTTAATATCATCATGAAGGGACTGAATAGTTTTTAGCATTCTTTCTTTTGTTTTAGCTTTTATTTCATTTAACATAAATTACCTACTGTTTACAATCTGAAACTATAGTATAAGTACCTTGACCCTTAATAATATTGACTATTTTTTCTCCCTTCAAAGAAAAAACTATAATTGGAATAGAATTCTCACGAGCAAGTGAAATTGCTGATGCATCCATAACTTTTAAATCACGAGTCAATAAATCCGTGTAAGAAAGCCTATCATACATTACAGCATCCTCATTTTTTTTCGGATCAGCAGAGTATACACCATTTACTTGTGTACCCTTTAGAATAACATCACAATTCATTTCAACAGCACGTAAGGCTGCAGCTGTATCTGTAGTAAAAAATGGGTTGCCTGTGCCTGCTGCAAAAATTACCACTCTACCTTTTTCTAAATGACGAATAGCTTTCCTTCTTATGTAAGGTTCACATACAGTGGCCATGGGTATTGCAGATAATACCCTAGAAGCTACTAAATTTTTTTCTAAAAAGTTTTGTAAAATTAAAGCATTGATTATAGTTGCAAGCATTCCAATATAATCACTGCTTGCTCTTTCACAGCCACTTAAAGACGCAGATGCGCCACGAAAGATATTACCACCACCAACAACAATACATACCTGAACTCCAAGCCTGTTAACATCAGCTATATCTTTGCATAATTGGCTTATTATTCCCATATCATGGCCAAAAGACTGTGATCCCATCAAAGCTTCACCAGAGATCTTCAATAACACTCTAGAGTATTTTACTTTATCTGCTAAGGAAGACATTTCTTACCATTTAGTTTGCACTGCCCAAAACAAGTAACTTGTAATCAGATAATTTAATAGCACTCACCTCGCTTGATTTGATAAAATCAGAAACCTTCATTTTATCATCTTTTATGAACTTTTGTTCTAGTAAAACAACTTCTTCATAGTACTTAACCATTCGGCCATCTACTATTTTTTTTGCTACTTCTTCAGGTTTATTTAAGCTCTTTACTTGCTCTTCAATTATAGAACGTTCATTTTTCAACTTCATTTGATCTAAATCATCTATAGACAAAGCTTCAGGCTTCATAGCAACTATGTGCATCGCTATTTGTTTTCCAATATCCTGTAACTTTGCCTTATCACCGGGTGATTGCAATGCAACTAAAGCGCCAGTTTTACCTAAACCACGTACATCACCGTGTACATAACCAGCAATAACTCCATCCTTAGTCTCTAGGTAACAAAGCTTGCTCAACTCTAACTTTTCACCAAGAACTGACGTACCATTCATAATAGCTTTCTGCACTGTGCCAATGCTTTCATACTTGGAATTTTTTAACTCATCAACGCTAGTACAGTGTTCTTGATGAGCAATTGATGCTAAATTTGAAACTAACTCTATAAATTTCTCATTCCTTGCAACAAAGTCGGTTTCGCAATTGAGTTCAACCAATGCACCATAATTTTCAGTCAAACACATAGCAACGAGCCCATCTGAAGCTAATCTATCAGATTTTTTGTCAGCTTTAGCAAGACCTATTGTGCGCAACTTATCAACGGCTTTCTTGATGTCACCATCACATTCTTCTAATGCTTTTTTACAGTCACTTAAGCCAAGCCCTGTCCTATCACGTAATTCCCTTATATTACCTGGATTCATCTTCATTTGTTACTACCTCCCTTTCTTCTTCTTTGTAAACTTTACTACGTTTCCTTTTAGTTTGCACAATACCATCTTCTTTTTCTTGAATAAACTTATCACCTTTTATATTATCAATCTTAACTCCAGATCTTGCTAGACTAGACTCTATTCCAGCTAATATAGAGTCGGTAGCTAATTTACAATAGAGCTCTATTGATTTTCTTGAGTCATCATTTCCAGGTATTAGATAAGTAATATCATCTGGATCAGAATTAGTATCAAGTATTGCAACTATTGGAATTCCTAACTTTTTAGCCTCCTTAACCGCAATATGCTCTTTATTAGTATCAATGATGAATAAAATATCAGGAATTGCTCCCATTTCTCTAATACCACCAAGCGCCTTATCAAGCTTTTGCTTTTTCTTTTCAATGTTCCCCAATTCTTTCTTTGTTAAAATGCTATCCTCGTCATTTAATATTTTCTCATATTGCATCAAGGTTTTTATCGAAGAAGAAACAGTGTCCCAATTAGTAAGCATACCACCAAGCCATCGATGATTCACATAGTATTGACCACAACGAATCGCTTCACTTGCAATAATATCAAAAGCTTGAAACTTTGTACCAACAAATAGAATGCGACCACCTTGAGATGCAACGTCATATAAAGCCTTCATGGCCACCTGTAGCAATGGTAATGTTTTTCGCAAGTCAATTATATGTATACGATTTTCTTGATGCACTCCATATATGTATGGAGCCATTTTTGCGTTCCAGCGACTAATTTTGTGACCAAAATGTACACCAGATTCAGCTAAATCACGCACAGTGACTTCAGGCAAATTTATCATATATCATTCCTCCAAATAGTTTATCTTCCATGGCATAACCCTAATGGAACTACTTGTACAAGCCATGTGTGAAATTAAATTATTTACATAGTAATAGAAAAGACAGCAAAGCGCAAACAAAAAATATTGACAAAGGGCAACATGTTTATTAGCTTTAAAGTCGAAGCCCGAAAACGCTAAAAAGAAATTAGGGGGGGTGTAGCTCAGTTGGTTAGAGCGCATGCCTGTCACGCATGAGGTCGTGAGTTCAAGTCTCATCACTCCCGCCATACTGGTTTTAGCATAATCTAAAATCCGCAATATTATTGTCGGTATTTAGAAACGTTTTCACCAGACTTGACATGGCATGGTATTGTAATTATAAATAGGTTTTTTTATCATTAACAATTAGGATTAAATATGCTCATTTCTGAAGTTTTTGCAGCAGATGCAACTAGCAATGTATCAAGTATCGGCGCATCTTTTGCTAGTTTTATTCCATTGATTTTAATATCTGCAGTAATTTATTTTCTCATTATTCGCCCACAACAAAAAAAACTAAAAGAACATAGAAAGATGATAGATCAAATAAAACGTGGTGATACAGTCATTACTTCTGGCGGGATAATAGGTGAAGTTAATAAAGTTGATGAGGCAAATGCACAATTTGTAATAGAAATAGGACCAAAAGTTGAGGTGAAAGTCCTAAAGTCTGCTATATCTGAAGTTTTAAACAAAGAAACTCAAAAAGTGGCAGCTAAACCAATTGAAAAAGGCAAAATTGAAAAGAGTGATAAAAAGAATCAAAATCAACCACCAGAGGAAAGTAAAAAGGGAAAAGATGATAAAGGCAAAAATGCTGCATAACTTTAAAAGAAAGTTCATTTGGTGATCCATTTGTGTGCGGAATATTTGGTGTAGTAAGTAGCGGTGATTCAGTAATACCAACTTTACTAACTGGGTTGCAAAAATTGGAATATAGGGGATATGATTCCTCAGGTATAGCAATCATAAATAACGAAGGCGAGATAGAAGTCAAAAAATCAGAAGGTAAAGTTAAAAGGTTGTATGAAGTTGTTGATGAAAGCAAGATGTCTCACAGTACAGTTGGTATAGCACATACCCGCTGGGCTACACATGGAGTTCCAGGCCTTAAAAATGCTCATCCCATTCATACAAATAATGTTGTTGTTGCTCATAACGGCATAATTGAGAATTACAATCTGCTAAAAAAGGGTCTAGAAGAAAGGGGAATGTTATTCCATACTGATACTGACACAGAGATCATACCAAATATGCTAACCTTATATCTTGATGAAGGATTGTTGCCAGTTGATTCTCTATTTAAGTGTTTAAACAACTTACATGGCTCATTTGCCTTGGTCTTATTATTTGCAGAATATCCAGATGCCTTATTTGTTGCGAAGAGAAATTTGCCTTTAGCAATAGGCTATAACTGTAACACAGTGTTTGCTGCATCTGACTCTAATGCTTTAAGTACATTTGTGGAAAGAATATCGTATTTGGAAGATGGTGACATTGCAGTGATAAAATCTAGTGGAGTTAGTATATACAACAATGGTACACAAGTTAAACGCAGTATAGAAAATAGTAGTCCAAGTAATTTTCTAATTAGCAAAAATGGGTATCCTAGCTTCATGTTAAAAGAGATTTTTGAGCAACCGCGTGCATTAAACAAAACAATAAATCAATTTTACAAGCAATATAAAGAGGTCAACAAAAAATTGTTTTCTGAGCTGAGTTACATTACTATAGTTGGATGTGGGTCATCTTATTTTGCTGGGCTCATAGCAAAGTATTGGCTGGAAAGTGTCGCTCAAGTTCGAGTATATCTAGAAATCTCATCAGAATTTAGGTATAGCAACGTCAAATTAGAAGAAGGCAGCATTGGGTTATTCATCTCTCAATCTGGCGAAACTGCAGATACCATAGAAGCGCTGCGTTATGCGAAATCACAGAAGCAAACAATCATTAGTATAACTAACACATTTAATAGCAGCATTGAAAAGATCTCAGATATTGTGTTACATACTCTTGCTGGGCCAGAAATTGGTGTTGCTTCAACAAAAACCTTTTCTGCGCAACTTGCAACTTTAGCATGCTTTGCCGTGGAGCTTGGAAAAATAAAAGGTATACTGGGTGGAGAGAGAATAAAACAGCTAAGCAGTGCTATCAATTCTATTCCCGAGTATGTTGAGCACGTTTTGAATGTGATGAAAATACAACATATATCAGGCAGCATATTAGAACACAATAACGTTATTTTAATCGGCAGAGGAAGTTCATACGGAGTTGCAATGGAAGGCGCATTGAAGATAAAAGAGCTTTCATACATTAATACCATTGGTATTGCAGCGGGGGAAACAAAGCATGGTTCTATTGCTTTAATAGATTCTACTGTGCTTGTTATAGCAATTATCCCTTATGATAGTTTATTCTTTAAAACGCTATCTAATATACAAGAGATTATTGCAAGAAAAGGCAAAGTAATTGCCTTCAGTGATAAACAAGGAGCGCCGTTTCTCAGGGGAATTTGTGCAGATGTGGTGCAACTTCCAGACACTGATAATTTTATCTCTCCTATCATCTATAGTGTTGCTATGCAATTCCTTGCTTACTTTACTGCAGCAAAAAAAGGGTTAGATGCCGATTGTCCAAGAAATTTAGCTAAGTCTGTCACGGTTGAGTAGTCCATTTAAAGTTAAAGCTAGACTTCTAATCAAGGTACTCAATGGCGTCAACTTAAGGAAAAATATCTGCGATTGTGTGTAAAATTTCTCTCTAAATTTTTTCGCATGAAATTATCTAAAGAGTGAAGAAAAAACGCTGTTGTTTCTGTAAAAAAGTTTAAAATGTGTCCTTTTTAGAGGATGCATGCAGAAACGAAAAAACTTGCTTGACAAACTCCGCCAGCCCCCTTATCATAAAACTGAAGGTATTCAGTTATCTTCATCTGTGCAGATTAAACAGCAAGAAAACAACGTAGTTGGTGTCTTGTTTTTAATTTTTTGCACTATGTGCACCTTATGTCTTCACAACATTTCTGGGTTTTTACCTATATAAGCTGAAACGCGCTTATAAGTCGTTTAGACAGTATAGTACGCCAATTTGCAGGATTAGAGAGTGACAATCAGCTAACACGGGGTTTCTTTTGCCTTTTTTTCTGCTTAGTAAATTTCTTAAATATTAAAGCTAAGGTTAGTTGCATTTAAAAGCAGCTAAATTGCAGTGTTTAAGACTTAAAAAACGCCAATACTGAAAATAGATGTTAACCGGGGCTTTTTTTGCCTTTTTTTTTGTTTGGTAAATTTCTTAATGTTTGTAGTTAAACGACAACCGTCATCCTGCAGCGGGATCTCTTGTTAGCGGATGAGATACCGCGAATGAATCGCGGTATGACGGTTCGTGGTGGCATGACGGTTAAGTAGGGTGTCATCCCAGTGCGTGACACTGGGATGACAAAAAAGGGGCTACTCGGATGACAGGAGAAGGAGGTTACTTGCATGACACCCTTCCTAGTGGAGATTCTTCTCAAATCGCAATGTTTGTTCAGTTTTTGAACTTACGCATCCAATTTCATTTTCTTTTATTTCTCTATAACTTGGCCATGTAGAATTTTTTATATGTAATCCAGTACCTATTGCAACCAAAGCAGCTATAACACCACAAACCACCGCACCAGCTACATATGGAACCATTACAGCAGCAGCAATGAATAATCCTGTAATAACAACTCCAACAATATCTTTTGTCAATGAGGTGTAAAAATCCTTTTTGCTTTCTTTATATTTAGTACTAACTGGAGGCGCTGTTGCTACAGGTCTACTACCAATGCTCCCATTACTGCTGCAAGGTTTTGCTCCATTTTCTTCTACATTAGGTGTTTCTGGTGTAATAAAGTTTAAGAGCACCTGAATAATTTCTTCAACTTGTGTAGTTTGTTCTTTATCCATGGCCACCTTTAAAGCCTTTTGCACCTTTTCATCATTTACATGACCTAACAATAATTTAACTCCCTGGACATACTTTTGAGTAACAGCACAGAGCAAAGCATCAAATTTTTCTTCTTCATTAAACTTACCACTATCTAGGAATATTCTTACAACATCAGCTTGCTTAGTCGTGATAGCTTCGCTCAATCCAGCTTTTACATATTTGAGTTGACCAGTATTGCCTTTAGTTTTCAAATTTGTGAGTAATTTAATAATTTGTAGAAATATAGCACGATCATTGGTATTATCTGTAATATTAGGTCCCTCTGAATTAACAATATGCCCAAGTAAAGTATAATGATATTTATTTGCTCTTTTTATATTTATCCTATTTTCTTTGAGCTTTTCACCAAACTCCTCAGCAGTTATATCAGGATTTTGAGTTACAATTTCCTTTATCTCTTCATAAGTCATATTAAATTTTACCACTATTACTATCTAATTTATTACAGCAACTTTCCCACAACCAGTCAAGACATATTGCAGTCTAAAGTGGCATGATATATATTGGATTCTTTATTTATGATTCTCGAGCAAATGATGGAAGATTTAGCTTATAAATTAGTTAAAGTGACTGAAGCTGCAGCACTTGCTGCATATAAACTAGCAGGCTTCGGTGATGAAAAAAAGGCCGATCAGGTTGCAGTTGATGCAATGCGTACAGTATTAAGTTCAATGGAAATAAATGGTACTATCGTAATTGGCGAGGGGGAGAGAGACGAAGCTCCTATGCTGTATATTGGGGAAAAGGTTGGTACAGGAAATGGTCCTGAAATTGACATCGCTGTTGACCCACTTGAGGGCACTACGATTTGTGCTCATTACAAATCAGGGGCAATGTCCGTTCTTGCTGCAACGAAAAAAGGTAGTTTTTTACATGCACCTGATGTTTATATGGAGAAGATAGCAGTGGGAAAAAATCTCCCAGAGGGTGTAGTCTCACTAAAAAATAGCATTGAGAAGAATCTAGACAATTTAGCCAAGGCAAAAGGATGTAAAGTAAATGATCTCGTGGTAACTGTACTTAAACGTGAAAGGCATGATGAATTAACGTTGAAAATCAGGAAGTTAGGAGCAAAAGTTAAATTAATAGATGATGGTGATGTTGCGGCCGTAGTTTCACTAGCAAATGGCAATCATGATATGTATATTGGTATAGGAGGAGCACCAGAGGGAGTGCTTGCGGCTGCAGCGCTAAGCTCAATCGGCGGCCAGATGGAGGGAAGATTAGTACTTGACACGGATCAGTTAAGAGAAAGAGCAAAAAGTTTGAATATTGATGACCCAGAAAAAGTCTACACCGTAAAAGATATGGCAAAAGGTGAATCAGTGTTTATTGCAACTGGAGTAACAAACGGAGAACTTGTGGATGGAGTTAAATTGAATCATAATACCTATTCAACTAATTCTTTAATAATTCTGCCTAATAGGCTGATAAAGCTGCAAGTTATAAGTTAGGTTAATTATTTTTCAATATATTATGTAAGAGTTAAAGGGAGTGTTAAAATGTTAGATTCATTTTCTCAAGAGAAACTAATTGTATAAGAAGTTCCTCAAGACGGACATAAAAAAAGGCTGAACCCTTTTCAAAACCTTCTATCTATTGTGTCTTAAACCACTCTGCTGAACGGAGACAGTTTAGGCTGTTATGCCTGGCGGCTTTGTTGGAATAAGTTTTCAACACTGCTAACAATAAAGTCAGTGATACCGTCAGCTACCTTATCGAATTTATTGTTTATATCTTTTCCTATTTCTTCGTTTTTAACATATTCGTGTAGAGCTAAAGAAGTTATAGCTGCACATGCTGCAATCAAGCCAGTTTGTGCTATCATAAGTAGTGATAGCCCACCTACAAATATGGACACTAATCCAATAGCTAGATTCATAATTTTACTTTGTGTTGTTTGTTGTGCTACTTGATTTTGACCTGCTTCCTTCTTTTCAAGAACGTTTGATGTTGTTTTTAAGGCAACTTTTATCGCTATTGCTGCAACTGAAACCATAATTAGCCCTATAGCTATTTTTGCTAAAGGAAGAATCGACGGCAGCATCATTGCAAATAACAGCGAGCCAGCTACTATAGTTAACCACTTCTCATTTATTTTTTTAGGTTGATTTGTGTTAGTGTTTATTGTTACCCTCCACTTTGCTTATGATTTACCTATATCTAATATAAAATACAGAGATAGTCAACGTATTTTATGAAAGGGCGCGTTAAAAGTTTTTTTATGTTGTTCTTCGCCGCCTCGTGGTTAAATTTGGAATCTTAGAAAGAGTTACGTATTATTTAAAATTCTTGTATACTGTTTTGAATCAGTTAAGTAGATAATGAAGTGCAGGACGTAGTTTTAATTTTACAAGATGGTAAATGCTTTTGGGGAAAATCAGTGGGTAAAAAAGGCAAGTGCATAGGTGAGGTCTGTTTTACCACTGGTATGACCGGTTATCAGCATACTATAACTGATCCTTCTTTTGCCGATCAAATTATAACGTTCACTTTTCCTCATATTGGTAACATTGGAATAAACCATAAAGATAATGAGGGAGAGAAAATTTTTGCAAGTGGTGTGGTTATGTGTGAACTTTCTTCTATGTCCCACCCTTCTTCATATATCAGTTTAAATGATTGGTTAGAGAAAAATAACGTGATTGGGATATCAGGAGTTGATACTAGAGCTTTAACGAGACATTTGAGAGAACATGGATCTCAAAATGGAATGATATGCTCATCGAGTAAGGCGCATGCGTTGGACAAATTGAAGGAATACAAATCTGTAAATGGGATAGAAACAACCAATAAAGTCAGCTTGCATAGTAATTTTAAAAGTGACCTTAATGCAAAATATAGGGTTGTAATCGTTGATTTTGGCGTAAAAATCAGTATAGTTTCACGCTTAATAGAACTTGGTTGTACAGTTGAATTAATCAGACCAAGCACAGGTTTTGCTCAAAAGGTGTTGAGTGCGAATCCAGATGGTATAGTGCTTTCAAATGGTCCTGGTGATCCGCAAGAAATAGGAGAAAGTATAGTTTCAGAAATAGACATTATTATAAAATCTAAAATCCCAATTTTTGGCATATGCATGGGTCATCAATTACTTGCGATTACTTTGGGAGCAAAGACCATCAAGATGGATATTGGTCACCGAGGGAGTAACCATCCAGTTTATGATGTAATTAGTGGAAAAGTTGAGATCACTAGCCAAAATCATGGTTTTGTTGTTGATTCAGCTTCTCTTCCAAGTAATGTTGAAATTACTCACATTTCTCTGTTTGATAATAGTGTAGAGGGAATAATGATGAAGGATTACTCAGTCTTTTCTGTGCAATATCATCCAGAAGAAGCGCCAGGTACGCATGATTCGCATTATTTGTTTAGACGTTTTATTGACAATATTGTGTTGTATAAAATGGAATCTGCATGATTTTAATTAAGGTAGGTTTTATTGCTTGATTTTTTAATTTTAGGCGTTTAGTATTAAATACAATAAAAGCTTGAGTTAAGGTACTAAAATAGCGTTCTCTTAACAAATTTTTGCGGAGGAGTGACCGAGTGGTTAAAGGTAACAGACTGTAAATCTGTCCGCGTGAGCGTACGTAGGTTCGAATCCTACCTCCTCCATTGTGCGGGTATAGCTCAATGGTAGAGCTCTAGCCTTCCAAGCTAGTGACGTGGGTTCGATTCTCACTATCCGCTCTTTTTTTTGTTGTATTTTTATAAAATCAACATATTATTTATTGATGTATTTGTATTTTAGGTAGAAAAGTTTAAATTATGACAGCAGTAGTGGAAGCATTTGGAAAGCCGCATGTAAATGTGGGAACAATAGGCCATGTGGATCATGGGAAGACAACGTTAACAGCGGCAATAACAAAGCATTATGGAAATTTTGTAGCGTACGATCAGATAGATAAAGCGCCAGAAGAAAGGAAGAGGGGGATAACGATAGCAACAGCGCATGTTGAGTATCAGACGGAAAAAAGGCATTATGCACACGTTGATTGTCCTGGACATGCTGACTATGTAAAGAACATGATAGTAGGTGCAGCACAGATGGATGCGGCAATATTGGTAGTGTCGGGGGTTGATGGGCCAATGCCACAAACGAGAGAGCATATATTGCTAGCGAAGCAGGTAGGTGTTGGATATATCGTGGTGTATATAAATAAAGCTGATGTTGCTGATGCTGATATGATAGATTTGGTAGAAATGGAAGTGAGGGAATTGCTGAATAAATACGGATTTCCAGGGAATGAAGTGCCTGTGGTAGTGGGGTCTGCATTGAAAGCGCTGGAGGATGACAGCAGCGAATATGGAAAGAAATCAATAGATAAATTGATGGGAAAGTTAGATGAATATGTGGCGGTCCCACCAAGGCCTGTGGATTTACCATTTCTATTGCCAATCGAGGATGTATTTTCGATATCGGGGCGAGGAACGGTGGTAACAGGAAGGATAGAGAAGGGGGAGATAAAGACGGGAGAAGAGATAGAGATAATAGGTCTGAAAGCGACGCAAAAGACGATATGCACAGGTGTAGAAATGTTTAAGAAGTTGCTGGATAAGGGGAGTGCAGGACTCAATGTAGGAATATTGCTCAGAGGAACAAAAAGAGAAGAAGTGGAGAGAGGGCAAGTATTAGCAAAACCGGGGACGATAACGCCGCATAGAAAGTTTAGGGCGGAGGTTTATATATTAAAGAAAGAAGAAGGAGGAAGGCATACACCATTTTTTGCAAATTACCAGCCACAGTTTTATTTAAGAACAACGGATGTAACTGGGAGCATAAAATTGCTAGATGGGAAGGAGATGGTAATGCCAGGAGATAATGTGAGTGTAGAAGTAGAATTGCAAGTACCGATAGCAATGGATAAGGGATTGCGTTTTGCGATAAGAGAAGGCGGTAGAACTGTTGGTTCTGGTGTTGTTTCTGAGATTTTGGAGT
>NZ_JAPQLJ010000037.1:0-9596 GCF_028982115.1 Wolbachia endosymbiont of Drosophila tsacasi
CGAATAACTGGTATGGATTTTACTAAAGTTCCAGGGCTTGATATACTAAGTATACAGACTATAATTTCAGAAACTGGTATAAACCATAATAAATGGTCAACAGAAAAACACTTTTCATCGTGGTTAGGACTCAGCCCTGCCAATAAAATTACAGGAGAAAAAGTGTTTAGCACAAGAACGCGTAAAGTCATTAATCGTGCTGCGAATGCATTTCGAATGGCTGCTAATTCTGTAGGAAATAGTAAAAGTTCATTGGGTGCATACTACAGAAGATTAAAAAAACGATTAGGAGCACCAAAAGCAATAACAGCTATTGCAAGAAAAATAGCATGCATATTTTATAGTATGCTCAAATACGGACAAGAATATGTAAAAAAAGGAATGGAATACTATGAAATACGATATAAGGAAAGAGCTGTAAAAATTTTGATCAAAGATGTATATGGAAAATTTTGAAATTCTAATGTTAAAGATACTCTATAAGTCTGCTAAATTTAAAGGAGTAAAAATATCTAGTTTTCAAATAAAGAAAAGTCTACAATTATAGGAAGTTTCAAGAATATAATGTTTAACCTCAAAATGTTTTGTAATGTCCATTGTCTTTGAAATTACTATGGCTGCTTGCTATTTGCGAGCGAAAAATGCCAGATTTTGCTCTATAATGACTTTGTTCTCTATTATCGGCATTGCCCTTGGAGTTGCAACACTAATAGTGGTGATGTCTGTGATGAACGGATTCAGAGCAAAGTTGCTTGACTCAATACTTGGCATTGATGGCCATATTAATGTTTATTTTTATAGGAACATAAATTCAGATTACTGCACAGTTTCGAAATCTATTGAGAAAATTCCTGGTATATTAAAAGCTACTCCTATGACCAATGATCAAGTTATTATTGTAGCAAATGGTAAAATTGCAGGTAGCGTAGTGCGAGGTGTGTCAACTAAAGATTTGCTTGATAGTACTACCATTACAAATAATGTAATTATAGGTGATGTAAAAAAATTTGATGAAGGGATAATAATAGGAGCACGATTGGCAGAAGCTTTGAACGTTGACTATGGCGACAAAATTACGTTTATATCATCTGAAGAATTTGATGCATTACTTGGTGAAATGCCGCGAATGAAAAAATATAAAGTTATAGCAATATTTGATATGGGTATGTTTGAGTATGATAATACCTTGATATATATGCCTCTAAAATCAGCACAAGCCTTTTTTAATTATGAAAATAGCATAAAAAATATAGAAGTACTTGTAGACGACGTTACTAGAGCTGGTAAGCTGGCAGATGCTATAGAAAAAGAAATAGGAATGAAAGCTGAAAGTTGGCAATCACAGCAAAGCCATTATTTTAGTGCTTTAAAAACTGAAAGAAATGTGATGTTTTTAATTCTTACTTTGATTATAGTTGTAGCAGCATTTAATATTATCTCAAATTTAATGATGATAGTGCAAGAAAAGAAATCCGCGATTGCAATTATGCGTACATTTGGTGCAACAAGTGGAAGCATTATGCGCATATTTTGCGCTTGTGGTCTATTAATCGGTTTTACGGGAACTTGTCTTGGCTGTATTATAGGTGTCGTTTTTTCTCTCAATATCGAAAGTATTAGAGTGTTTTTAGAAAACATTACTAACGTTAAGCTGTTTGATCCTATGATATACTTTTTTTCAAGTTTACCGATGATATTAGTCCCTCAAGATGTAGTAAGTATTTCTGCACTTGCGTTACTCTTATCATTTTTAGCGACAATTGCTCCTGCATTGCAGGCAGCTGCACAAGATCCTGCGGAGATACTACGTTATGAATGATACTCAGCAAAAGTACATAGGCTGGTTCTTAATTGTATTGTTATTTACCGGTTACATCACAATAAATAACATAATCTTTTTAAAAATAATTCAGCAAGAAAGCGAAAACAATATAAATGTTTTAACGGAAAAAATAGATGAATTCAGAATGTCATTTGAAGTTAATCAATCCAGGGTAGAAAAAAAGATATTTGACCTAAAGAGAGGTCTGCACACTCAATGTGAGCAAGGTGATGGTAGCTCAAGGCATAAGAACCTCGCAAGATTGCTGCTACTTGTAGTTAAAATGAAGAATTCGTTGTTGCGAGAAGCAAAATTTGATAATCACATAAATTCAATAAAGCCTTTGATATCAGAGCTTGATGATCCAGAGATAGAAAATGCAGTAAGTGAATTGGAAAGTTTGAAAGAGGTAGATACTTTACGTGAGTTGAAGTTATCTTTTGAGAAGACCATTGCTGTTATTAACTACAATAAAAGTACATTGTCTAAAAAAATCATTTCAAACTGGATTAGAATACAAGATAAAAACGACCCATTAAGGGCAAAATTCGCAGAAATTGAGGAGTCAATAAACGATAATGATTGGCAAAATATAACTGTTACAGTAAGCAATTTAACGCATTCAGAATTCAAGCCATGGCTGAATAAATTGAATGGTTTTATTGTAGCTTCTAAGAATATTTCAACAATATATCATCACTTATTACAATATATCTCATGATTTATTTTATAATTTTCGCTCTTTCGTTTTTATTTGGCATATGGGTCAAGGTAAGTGGTGAAGTAATAAAATTAGAATTAGGCAATTACACTATAAGTATTGATCTATATTTCATTATTTTTACTTGTGTAATTTTATTATTTTTATTAATTACACTTGCACGCTTTTTTTCTTCCATTTCATCAACATTTGTCAATATAAAAAACAGAAGAAGGGATAGGGAAGAATTGCTTCTTTTTGAAGCTTTCTTTAGCATAGACTTAGACAATATAGAGAACGCTCAAAAGGTAGTTAAAAGTTTAAATGAAAAAAGCAATAGGTTATCTTTAATAAAGCTCTTTAACTCAGGTAAGACGGGAAATTACAGCTTTTTCAGTAACGGTTTAACAAATATTGCAAGTAAAAATCGTAACTTAGCTCTACTTCTGGCCAATAAGCTGATCGTTTACCTCAAACAAGAAAGAGTAGTCTTTCAAAAATTTATAGAATATTGCTCTAGTTCAATTAATGACAAAATGCTATCTATTCCCTTTCAAATAGAGCATTGCATATTGAAAGAAGATTGGATTAATGCAATTTTGAGGTTAAAGGAAGCAGTTAAGTTCAATATTTTTCTTCCCTTTGACCATAAAGAAATGTTTGCAGTTTTTTATTGTGCTTTGGCAAAACAATATGAAAGTAAAGGGGATTTTAAAGGAGCTATAAAGTCTTTATTCAGAGCACAAAGTTATTATGCAACTTTTCGGCCCATCAATTATTTAAAGGTAGAATTATATATTAAACTTGGAAAAATCAGAAAAGCTTCTGCAGTGCTAGAGGCAGAATATGCAGTAAATCCTACTCCTCAGTCAGCTAAAATCTACATCAATTTAAATAGTAAAGGTGCTGAAAGACTATACAACTTACGCCCTGATTATTATTTTAGTTACTGTTTACTTGCTTTGTCCTCAGTGAGTTCAGGTAAATATGATCTTGCAAGTCAATATTTAGACACTGCTATGAAAAAAGCTAATTACATGTCAATCTACTTTATTGTAATACAACTCAAGATTACATTGCAAGAACACGACAAGGTAGTTTGTTGGCTAAACAAGATGGGCTCAGAAGCTTTGCCTGATCCGGGCTGGAAGTGTAAAAATTGTAACAGAGAACTAAAGCAATGGGATCATAAATGTTCAAATTGCAATAGTTTTAATTGCGTTTGTTATATACTATAAGGTTCCACAAAGTGTGATGATAATAATATATGGGAAATTACCATCAAAGACCTCTATTGAACAATTTTTGGAGTAGATCTCTTAATATAACCCTTATTTCAAAATAATAAACCTGCAAGTTTTTTAGCTAGACTTGGTTCTAATGTCAAAAAAACTTGCTTTTAGACACTAACAATTATATATTTTAATAAATCAGGGTTGTATACAAAATGAAGAGCTTAAAGGAATTATCCTTAAGAATTAAGAATATTAGGTCTGTACAGAAAATCACGAAAATAATGCAAATGGTTTCTGCAGCAAAGTTATTACAAAGCCAAAAGAAATTATCAAATTCAAAATTATATATATCTAAGCTGCATAGCATTATTTCTTCATTAATGCTATCAATTGATCAAAAATTATTGGCAAAAATTCTAAATATCAGTAATGACGGTTCTTATCTAGTATTCATTGTTGCGTCTGATCGTGGCTTGTGCGGCAACTTTAACTCTTCTATTGTCAAATTTAGTCAAGAGCGTGTAAATAAGTCAATCGCAAATGGCAAAAAAGTAGATATTGTATTTCTTGGTAAAAAAGCTTTTGATGTAGGTAAAAATAGATTTGACTCTAAAAGTATCTTAAAAATTGAAAATAGTAAGGGGATCACGTTAAAGTACGTAGAAGCTTTGCTTGATGATATAGATTTAAGTAAATACGATAAAGTTAAAGTTTTTTATAGTAAATTCTATAATACCTTCACGCAAAAGCCAATGTTGGAAACAATAAAACCATGGAGTGAAGACTCATCCTTGATTGACAACTCTCTGGCTGGTCCAACAACAGATTACAGCTATGAGTATGAACCACAAAACATTGAATTTATTTTAAAATCTTTGGTTCAAGATTACGTTGTAATTGCTCTTTACTCTGCTTTGCTTGAAAGTGCAACAAGTGAGAATAGTGCTAGGATGGTTGCTATGGAATCAGCAAACAGAAACACTAAAGAGATGCTGAACAAACTAGCATTGCTTTATAATCGTTCTCGTCAAGCAGCAATTACAACTGATTTAATTGAAGTTATAGGTGGTGCAGAGTCTTTATAGAAATCTAAGGAATAGAAAATGAATATATTAAATATTGCAGCAGATATCACTAAATTAATAAAAAAGCAGAATCAAGATGCGGAAGTTACAATATATGAAACTAATAAGACTTCAGTTTCTCAGCGTCTATCAAAAATTGAGCAAATATCACAATCTAAAAATTGCACTGTAGGAATCAGAGCTATAGCAGGTAAGAACAAAGCTGCGTATATTTCTACAAACGATTTGAATAATCTTAGTGATACGGTAAGCCAAGTGGTAGAAATGGCAAAGAATGCGCCAGAAGATCCTTGTATCAATTTTGCTGTAAATGGTAGTAATTATATCTCTTCTGCAGATTTAAGTATCTCAGATAATAATGTTGTAACCGTTGATAACCTAAAAGAAATTGCTGAAGCTGCAGAAAATTCAGCCCTTGCACATAAGAGTATCACTAATTCTGAAGGAGCTTCTTCTTCATACGCTTTAGTGAATACAGTATTATCGACTGTTTCTGGTTTTATTGGCTCGTTTAGTAAATCAACTTTTGCTAATCAGGTCTCTGTTGTTGCTGGAAGAGAAAGTGAAATGAAGGTTGGTTACGATTATGATATAGCATGTAATTTTAGTGATTTAAAGTTGCCAGAGTTAATGGGAAAAGAAGCAGCAAAAAGAGCAGTTGATCAATTGAATTCACGTACAATGAAAACTGGTAAATTTCCAGTTATTTTTGAAAAAAGAGCAGCAAAAGGGCTAGTAAAAAGTTTTGCTTCTGCTATAAATGGAAGCAGTATTATAAACAACAGTTCTTTCTTGAGGGGTAGTTTAAACGCTCAGATTTTCAATGATAGAATTAATATTATCGATGATCCATTGTTGCCAAGAGGCATAGCATCGAGACCATTTGATGGAGAAGGGATAACTAGCAAGAAAAATATATTTGTAAAAAACGGAATATTACAAAATTGGATTTTAGACTTATACTCGGCTAGAAAATTAGACTCAGAAACAACCGGAAGTGCAACTCGTGCAAGTAATGCTGCAGTTATTCCTGCAGCTAGTAACCTCTACATTGAGAATGGTAATGTATCGTTTGAAGAATTAATTCAGGAAGTGAAAGAGGGAATATATGTAACTGATTTATTTGGTTTTGGTGTTAATTTAATCAATGGCGATTACAGCCAAGGCGCTTCCGGATTTTTTATAGAAAATGGAAAAATAACGTATCCAATACATGAGATTACCATTGCTAGCAATTTGAAGGATATGTTTAGCAATTTAGTCGTTGCAGATGATCTAACTTTTTGTGGGCAATTTAATTCACCAACGATTAAAGTTAGCGAAATGACGGTTGCAGGTTCGCTTAATGATTAAAAAATTTATTTGCATTAAGTACAACAATTGTGTATTATTGTCATGTAATGTTAAGAATAGACTATGGAGTATAAAGGTTTAGTTTCAATAGCTAAGCTTAAAGCATTCTCAATCGTAATTTCAAAGTTTTTCATCACATTAGTAATGTTAGTTAATAATTTAGGAGTTGTTTAAATGGAATTTGGTAATGTAAAATGGTTTAATGCCGAAAAAGGCTATGGTTTCATCAAGCCAGAAGGTAAAGGGGGTGACGTTTTTGTACATATTAGCACGTTGGAACGTTCAGGAATAAGGCCTGAGACACTTAAAGGAGAGAATAAAGAGAAGGGGATAAAAGGAGAAAGGGTGAGTTATGAGGTTAAAGAGGAGCGCAGTAGAAACGGAGAAGATAAAAAATCTGCAATAAATTTAAGATTGGAAGATTAATCTATTATGAAGTCTTTTAATAGGATTAACGTATTGTGAATGATTTTCATGAGATGGGTCTCCCAGCTTTGCTTACACAAGCTCTGGATAAAAATAATCTTTTCGTCCCAACTCCGATTCAAATACAAGCGATTCCCTTAGCGCTACAAGGTAAAGATATTCTCGGATCTGCTCAAACGGGAACTGGAAAAACTTTGGCATTTGCTATTCCGTTGGTTGCTAAGTTGCTGAATGAGCCTAACACTGGTTCAGCTTTAGTCATCGTGCCAACCAGGGAGCTTGCGCATCAGGTCACAAATGAGATAAGAAAACTCTTATTTCAAAATTCTGCACTAAGGGTCGCTTTATTGATTGGTGGTGAGCCTATTTTTAGGCAGCTAAATCAGCTTCAGAAAAAACCACAAATTGTAATAGGTACTCCTGGTCGTATTATAGACCATATTGAGCGTAAAACTTTGATTACTCGCAATGTTAGCGTTCTTGTGCTTGATGAAACGGATCGTATGTTTGATATGGGCTTTGGAATTCAAATTGAAGGGATCATGAAATATCTGCCAAAAATACGGCAGACTCTTATGTTTTCTGCAACTCTTCCTAGTGATATAGTTAAACTTACTGAGAAGTACCTTAATCGACCAGAACGTATTTCTGTTGATTGTGAGACTACAACTTCTGTAAAAATTAAGCAAGAGATTGTTTATGCATCAGAATCAGAAAAATATGAAAAGCTTGTTACACAACTATGTCAGCGCGAAGGATCAATCATTATCTTTGTCAAAACAAAGCAAGGAGCGGATCAGCTAGCTAGCAGATTGTACAAAGATGACTATAGCGCTTTAGCAATTCATGGTGATTTAAGGCAGCACAAGCGCGAAAAGGTCATTAATTCTTTTCGTCGTGGCCGCAATCAAATCATGGTTGCAACAGATGTTGCTTCTCGCGGCCTTGATATTCCCCACATTCAACATGTTATCAATTATGATGCACCACAATCGCAAGCTGACTATATTCATCGTATAGGCAGAACTGCACGTGCTGGAGCTGAAGGGCATGCGCTATCTTTTGTTACACCTCAAGATAAGAGAAGACTGCCTGCATTGGCAGACAAAGAAGGGGAGCCAAATTTTGATTGTAGTGTGCAATTTAAAAAACGTAATAGCAAAAAGGTCTTTAAAAGGCTAAGTACGTTAAAGACTAAATACGGTAGAAAAAAGATCAATGCATTTAAGAAGAAAAGCAGAGTACTAGAAAAAGCATATTAAATAGGATTTACCTACAACTTAATAAGCGTAAAACTCGTCATTCCGCTACTCATTAGCGGAATCTATGTTGAGATATCACGGTGCTATGACGTAGATCCAGAGTGGGGATTCAAATTGGCTACAGCGAACTGCTGGATTTCAATTTTTTTAATAATTGTGTGCTATTCATTATATATGAGTTCCCACTTTTAAAGAGAATAGGAGATGATTTCCAAAAACTTAGAGGCAAGTTTGAATAGAGCGCTACTCATTGCTTCTAATTTTAATCTAAAATATGCGAAAGTAGAACATTTATTGCTGGCGTTAACTAAAGACGTGGATGTAAATTACGTTTTATCAAGATGTAATATCAGAGCCGATGAAATCATCAATATGGATAACATTCTATCAAGATGCAATATTAAGGCTAATGATTATAATAATATAAAAGGGTTTTTACAAAGCAGTTCTGCATTGATTATCAGTGGAGTTAAACCTAGCTCAATGTTTCAATGGATAATACACAGAGCAATAATACGGTCTCATAGCTTGGGGAAAAAAGAAATAAATGGAGCAAGTGTTCTAGTAGAAATTTTGTCTGAGCAAGATTTATACGTTGAAGATCTATTGCAGAAATAAAGTGCGAAAGATTCCAATTTGATTTACCATATATCTAATATGAAATACTCTAACGATATAGATGAATACACCACCAATCATAAAGTAAAACTTGATAAAAATAATGACGCTTCTACTACAGTGAATAAAGGTGAGCTACTAAAAGATGAGGAAATTCTACAAAGTTATTGTAAAAATTTAAATGACTATGCAAGAAGCAAAAAAATAGATTATGTTATTGGTCGTGATTATGAATTAAATCGCACTATAGAAATATTATTGAGGCGTAGAAAAAACAACCCTTTATATGTTGGAGACCCAGGTGTTGGCAAAACAACAATAGTTGAGGGTTTGGTATTGAAGATCATTGAAGGCAGTGTTCCGAGTGCGCTCAGGTCCAGTATAATTTATGCTTTGGATTTAGGATCACTCCTTGCAGGGACACGCTACAGAGGTGATTTTGAAGAGAGAATAAAATCTATAATAAAAGCGATTGAGTTAAAACCAGGTGCTATGGCAAAAGATACGCTTGCGTAGTTCGAAAGCTTTCTATAGGATAAGCCTCACCTGATTTACAAATAGAATTGTTATGTTAGATGTTTGCTATTTATTCTTAAGCTCATTTTAACAGCATTTTGCTTTTTTTAGTATGTAGGGGTTTTCTAGGAATTATCCTACTGAATTCTATGATATTATTTTTTGTAACATTGTTATACATATCATGGTACTGAAGGTATTCAGTTATCTTCATCTGTGCAGATTAAACAGCAAGAAAACAACGTAGTTGGCGTCTTATTTTTAATTTTTTGCACTATGTGCATCCTATGTCTTCACAACATTTCTAGGTTTTTGCCTATATAAGCTGAAACGCGCTTATAAGTCGTTTAAGACAGTATAGTACGCCAATTTGCAGGATTAGGGAGTGAACACTAATTACCACGGGATTTCTTTGCCTTTTTTTCTGCTTAGTAAATTTCTTAAATATTTTAGCTAAGGTTAGTTGCACTTAAAAGCAGCTAAATTGCAGTGTTTAAGACTTAAAAAACGCCAAATACTGAAAATAGATATTAACCGGGGCTTTTTTTGCCTTTTTTTTCGTTTGGTAAATTTCTTAAT
>NZ_JAPQLJ010000038.1:0-6230 GCF_028982115.1 Wolbachia endosymbiont of Drosophila tsacasi
TTAATCTGCACAGATGAAGATAACTGAATACCTTCACTATCATGATAAGGGGGCTGGCGAGGTTTGTCAAGTAAGTTTTTGTATTTAATCCGTTTCTATGGCTTATATAATAATTATTATTGTAGTATAATTTAGAATAATGCAATAGATAACTAAATATTTTGGCTATTAATTATATGTTGCATAAAAGCATATATTGCCCTACCATCCAAGTAGGTCAAAAATAAGGAGATTGTCATGAGTTTTACTTTACCTGAATTGCCATATGATAAAACAGCTTTAGGGCCTTACATATCTGCAAAAACCTTAGATTTTCATTATGATAAGCACCATAAAGGATATTTAAATAAACTCAACGAGCTGGTTGAAAATACAGATTATCAACATGTGGAAATTGAGGAAATAATAACAAAAGTGCATGGTAATAGCGATAAAGTTCCCATATTTAATAACGCAGCGCAAGTTTGGAACCACACTTTTTATTGGAATTCAATGAAGAAGAATGGTGGTGGTAAACCTAAAGATGATGGTTTTCTGGCAAAAAAAATTCAAGATGATATCGGTGGTTTTGATAAGTTTTGTGGGGAATTTGCCAATCATGGAATAAGCCAATTTGGTAGTGGATGGGTATGGTTAGTGCTCGAAAAAGGAAAGCTCAAAATCACCAAAACTCCAAATGCAGATTTGCCATTAATTTATAGCCAAGTGCCACTACTCACTATGGATGTATGGGAGCACGCCTATTATTTAGATTGTCAAAACCGTAGAATTGACTACATAAAAATTTTCCTTGATCATTTGATTAATTGGGATTTTGCAGAAGAAAATTTAAAAAAGAATACATAAGATGAATACACCTCAGGTAACAAAATTAGATAATGGTCTGCGCATAATAACTGAGCAGGTGCGTGATGTTGATTCCGTAGCTTTAAGCATACGAGTTGGTATTGGCAGTAGAGCGGAAAGTGCAAATCAAAATGGAATATCCCATTTCCTAGAACACATGGCTTTCAAAGGAACGAAGACAAGAACTGCATTTGAAATTGCAAAAGCTTTTGACGACATAGGTGGGGTTTTCAACGCCAGCACTGGTAGGGAAAGCACCACCTATTATGCAAAAGTCCTCAAGAAAGACATCAAAACTGGTATTGATATACTAATAGATATATTGATTAATTCTACGTTTCCAGAAGATGAATTGGAACGTGAGAAGGGCGTTGTAATACAAGAGATTTTTCAGACTAATGATTCACCAAGTGACGTTGTTTTCGATAAATATTTTGAGGCAGCTTATAAAGATCAACCTTTTGGCAGGTCAATCTTAGGCACGCAAGATACTGTAAAATCTTTTACTCGAGGAGATCTAGATAATTACATAAATGAACATTACTTTGGCGAGAATATGCTATTTACCGTTGTAGGAAATGTTGAACATGAAGAGGTTGTTGCATTAACCAAAGATTTTCTCTCAAAGATTCATTCTAAAAAGCTGAAAAAAAGCCAAAATGCGAGCTGTACTGGTGGTGAATATTTAGAACATCGTAAATTAGATCAGGTACACTTGCTAATTGGTCTACCTAGTGTTTCTCGCCATGACGATAAATATCACACGTTTCAAGTGCTTGATTCTATATTAGGGAGCGGAATGTCATCACGTTTATTCCAGGAAGTAAGGGAAAAGCAGGGATTAGCTTACTCTGTTTATTCATTTAATTCCAGCTACACTGATACAGGGATGTTTTCCATTTTTGCTGGCACAGATAGTAGTAACTTAGATAAGCTTTTAAAATCTATGACGACAGAATTGAAGAAGCTGTCTACAGGTAATCTGAAGGAAGAAGAAGTAAATAGAGTGAAAGAGCGAATAAAATCCCAAATTTTAATGTCACGCGAAAGTGTTAGCTCACGTGCTGAAACATTGGGGCACTACTATGGTAACTATAATAGGTACATCAGTAAAAATGAATTAATAGAAAAAATTAGTGCAGTTACCACTGCTAATGTAAAAAAAGCAGCAAAAGAATTGTTATCTCAGCATGAAAAAACCACTCTAGCTGCAATTGGAGAAATTAAATCATTGCCAAGTTACGATAAAGTGGTTTCTATGCTTAAAGCTTAGTGTACTTTAATTATGTTGCTTAGGCTCACTAAAAAGTTCAATGAACGGTTGCAAAATCCTTTCTATAAAAAGTTTGCTTTCTGATTCATCGCGTATGTTACTCATCAGTTTATTTAAAATTTTCTCGCTGTTTTGTAAAAATAAATAGCTTTCTACTGCTTGCACACCAGACAAGACAGTCAAAATTCCTCCTATCACTAGACAAGCAGCTATAGCAGGTACGGTACCCACTGCAATTGCAGTTGCGATCAATGATAACCCAGCTAAGAATGTAACGGCTGAAATGCAAAACGCTATTTGATGTTTTTCTTTATTGCTAACCATAAATACCTCACAAAAACTATATTTCTAATATACCAGTGTTGTCATGTATTGTCAAGTTTTTAAAGAAGATTAAAAAATGCAACGCACATGTGCAAAAGACGCTAACTATGGATTAACCAAGGAAGAAAGAGTAGGAAGAGGAAGGCTTTTTCTGTTTTAGGGAATATAAAATAAGCGTAGAAAAAATATGAACTAGGTATATAATTCACAGTGCAATGGTATCTCACTAATCCAATTATTTTTCTCCTGATCTAATCTATCGTCTAATATTGCCTGCCTTATTGATTCCATCAGCTTATTCATGAAGAAAACGTTATGAATGGTAACGAGCGTGTGAGCCAGAAGCTCTTTAGCTTTCAGTAAATAGTGTATATAAGCTCTTGAATGTTTTCTGCAGGTAAAACATAAACAGTCACTTTCAATTGGGTTATCATCTAGTTCAAATCGTTGATTTCGCAAATTAATATGTTCTTTGCACTTTGAAGAAATAGAATCTCTATTTTTTACTTTAATAAGCGCACCACCATGCCTTGCTAAACGGGTTGGATGCACGCAATCAAACGTATCAATTCCAAGACTAACTCCGCGAAAGATGTCCACAATTCCACCAATACCAAGCAAATGAGTAGGCCTATCTTTTTTCAGATGGTCCATAGTAAAAGAAACTACATCGTACATCTGCTCTTTACTTTGACCAAGTGATCCACCTATTGCTTGACCAAAAAATGGCAAATCGTTAATAAAATTACAACTTTCTCTACGTAAATCTTGATACACTCCACCTTGACTAATTCCATACAGTGCCTGCTTGCCATTATTGTTTTTTTCAAATTCATTTAAAGAACGTTCAGCCCATCTGTGGCTCATGAGCATTGATTTTGCTGTGTATTCTTTGCTTACGTGAAATGGAGTACATTCATCTAAGACTAAGATTAAATCTGCACCTAATTTTTGTTGAATTTTTATAGATTTTTCAGGAGTTAAGCAATAAGTTTTACCATTAATGTAAGAACGAAAAATTGCCCCATCCTCATTAATTTTGATCAAAGTTTTTTGTTTTTTTCTTATTCCTTTTATCTCTTCCGAAACTGATCCGTGGCCTAAGCTAAATATCTGATATCCACCTGAGTCAGTTAGCATTGGCTCATTCCATCCCATCATCTTGTGCAAACCACCAAGTTTTGCAACAGTATTCTCTCCTGGTTGAAGCATTAGGTGATAGGTGTTAGAAAGTATGATTTGGGTACCAGCTTCACTTATTCTTTCAATATCTGCAGCTTTAATAGCAGCTTTTGTTGCACAGAATATAAAAGCGGGTGTTTCTACGCTTCCATTTGGAGTTTTAATTGTTCCAACTTTTGCAGAACCTGATTGCTTGATTATCTTGAATGCAAATTCTTCTTTCATCTATTTGCCTGAAAGTTCTGTTATGATGTTTTCTACTTTCTCAGGAGTAAGATTTTCATAGAAGTCATTATTGATCTGCGTAACGGGAGCATTAACGCATGCACCTAGGCATTCAACTTCTTTTAAAGTGAACAGATTGTCTTTAGTAGTCTCACCGATATTGATTCCAAGTTTCTTTTTAAAGGTATTTAAAACTTCTTCACTATTACACAACCAGCAAGGAGTTGTTCTACAAATTTGTATTAGATATTTGCCTACTGGTTTTAAATTATACATGGTGTAAAAATTTGCCACTTCATATACACGAATATGTGGAATATGCAGCATATCAGCAACATAACGCATAGCAGGTTCAGAAACCCATCCGCATTGCTCTTGAACCAGATATAGTAAAGGCATGACAGCACTACCTTCTCTGCCTTTAGGATACATCTCTATAAACTTTCCTGCTTTCTTGAGGTTTTCTGATGTAAAACTAAACTGCTCTTCTTTTTCTATCATTCATGAGACTCGTGTAAACTTTAACAGATTATACCTGTAGAACCAATGATTGCAATTGTTGGTTTTTTGAGAAATAGCGTTTTGCAGTATCACACTACCCATACTGTCCAACTTGTAAATTCTTTTGGTTGGCTATAGGGTCCAGTTAAACAAAATCTGGTCATGCGCTAACTTCAATTGTTTCATAAGTTTGTTTCGGTAAATCTCAATTATTTTAGCTACAGCTAACTACTTAAAAAAATGCTTAAGAAATTATAGTATATTATTTATAAATATACTATTCTTGACATTTATTATAAATGTTGTGTATAATAAACTATATTTATTAATATGAGGTTAAACTATGAGTAAACAATTAAACTTATGGAAACAGGAAACTGGTGAAGAGAGTTTTAGAAAATTTATTACGTCAATATTAGATGGTAAGGAAAAAGATGGAGAAAAAAGGCTTCAAGCTCATGCCACAACTATTTATAGAAATTATGAACAGAGTCACAATCAAAAGCATTTTAGAGAAAATAAATTTGCTTCTGGTGCAGTAGTGATAGCATCTTGTGCTCTGATTCTGTTATCTCGATATTTTGATTTAAGAGAAAAAGTGCAAAGACCACTTGAATACATGGCACTTGCATCAATTGTTATTTTTGGAGTTGGATTTTTATATTCACTTTATCAAGAAAACGAATATAAAGTTTCTGATAAAAGGGGAACATATGAATCAGATTACGAAAAACATCAAATGCTTCCTGAGGTTCAAACAATTATGGATGAGCTAAAGGCAGAAACCTGCTCTAATGAAAATAGTAAGTCAACTGTTGGGTAAGTAAAAACTTGTGATTCCGCTATCTGTTAGCGGAATCTGTACAGTGGATAGCGAATTTTGCCTTTAGGATAGATTATATAGTTTGAGATACTTTATCCTCTCCTCATCTACAAAGCTTCTTAAGACCTGCTGCGAAAAGGTATATACTAATTTCAGGGTGAATTAGGCTAAAATAGCAGCAGGCTAAAACCCATGCCTCAAATTCACCAAACCTTCAATAATATTAAATCTCATGTTATATTTTTTCTGAAAGTTACGGTAAACGTGCGACAAAATCTTGAATATTTTCAATTCTCGTATCTTATTTTCGACCCTCATCCTAAATGATGCCAACTCTCGGTTGTGCTCCTTTTGCTCCTCAGTTAGTGGCTTCTTTCGGTATTTTTTGTATGGTATCACAACGTTACTTTGCAATTTTTGCCATCCCTGATAGCCAGAATCGGCATGCTTTATACTGTCTGTAGGCAGCAATTTCTCCTGTTTTCTTATCCGAAAATCGTGAATTCTCCCACGGTGAGATCTTGAAACCGATAAAATTTGCCCTCTTTCTTCGATCACAATTTCTGTTTTCATTGTGTGCACTTTTTTCTTGCCAGAGTAACTTTTCTTCCGTTTTCTGCTTTCTTTTGGCTGCTGTATCTG
This sequence comes from Wolbachia endosymbiont of Drosophila tsacasi, assembly GCF_028982115.1. Taxonomy (NCBI): domain Bacteria; kingdom Pseudomonadati; phylum Pseudomonadota; class Alphaproteobacteria; order Rickettsiales; family Anaplasmataceae; genus Wolbachia; species Wolbachia endosymbiont of Drosophila tsacasi. The sequence continues at coordinate 5,817 of NZ_JAPQLJ010000038.1, forward strand.
CTGCTCTGTAACATCTGCCAGTATCTTCAAAATCCTCTCTGGCGTTAGGGTTCTGTCCTTTTTTATAGTAATTTTTTTTGCCAACAGTGGTTCCATTTTCTTCAAAAGTCGGCAAATATTCGCATTATGTAAGTTGAAAAGGCAGCCTAAAAATCTGTGGGTTATGTAGGTCCGATAATACAAAATTACGCACAACATTTTATCTTCCAGTGTCGGTAAATTAGCAATTCTTCCGTGGCGCTTTTTCTGTCTTTCAAGCTTTTTCCACTCTGGACGGACTTTTTCCAAGATTTTTCGAATTCTTCTATTTTCAATCCCGTTACATCTCGAAAATTTCTCGGGTGTTTACTTACTTTATGGTAATTCAGACTCATTTTCCCTCACTTTTTATTTCTCTTTTTCATACTTTACCAT
>NZ_JAPQLJ010000039.1:0-7827 GCF_028982115.1 Wolbachia endosymbiont of Drosophila tsacasi
AAAATCTAGCTATCATAGCTGCATCTGATTTATCTGTCTTATTTCTGAGCAGCTCACTTTTGCCAAAAGCTTTCTGGATTTACTATACTGACATTATGTCCTAAATCGTGCATAAAAGTAGCCAAATCTTCTCCATACCAACTAGTTGCTTCAAGACATAAATGAGTAAGATTTGCTCCATGGCCATTGCACCAAACTACAAGTTTTGCAAAACCATCTTGATTATTTTGAAAGACTTTGTGTCGTTTTTTACTCTCCACTAACAAACATCAAATTTCTTTTTTGAAATATCCACACCCAAAATAGCATTTACTTGCATAAAATTGCCTCCAAGACTATAAATAAACTGAGAGTTTAGACTAACCTTGTAATACGGGATATAATTCCAAAAGATACTGTTCTGTCTTTAACTCTATGGGAGGCAAGCAAAATCTGGGATTCGGCCTTAATGGCATTAGTGTCGCATCAGCTTCACCCTCCCTGTGAGGTATTTTAGCTCTAATGCCTCACATCATAAAGATACAAGTGTCAGCTACTCGGATGACATTATAGGAGGCTACTTGGATGACAAGAAAGGAGCACCGAAATGACATCATAGGGGCGCTGGGACGACACCGTCATAAAGTGAAACTAGATTGTATCTTATCGGTAAAAAAGAAGAGCTATTTGAGGAAGTTTTTATAGGACTAAAACCAAAGAAAACTTGCATATAAGTTTATTAAGATGTAAAATTGAAGTTATTTTAAAAGAATAGGTCGATTATGAATCTTGTAACAAAATCTGCTATCGATTTTACTGCTTCAGCTATTCTCTCTGGCGGAGAAATTGTTGATGATTTCTGTCTGAGTAAGCGCATAAAAAATAAGTATGCTGTCCTTTTTTTCTATCCACTTGATTTTACCTTTGTCTGTCCAACTGAATTGATATCATTTAGTAATAAAATAGAGGATTTTTCAAAACGTGGTGTTGAAGTGATAGGAATAAGTGTAGATTCAAAATTTTCACATTATAAATGGCGAAACACTCCAGTTAATGATGGTGGTATTGGAGAAGTTAGCTACACTTTAGTGTCTGATATCAAAAAGTCTATATCAAGAGACTATGGGGTCTTATATGATGACTCAATTGCGCTGAGAGCAACTTTCGTTGTTGATGATAAATTTATTGTACGTCATCAATCAATAAATGATTTGCCTTTAGGGCGTAATATCGATGAGTTCGTTAGAGTCGTTGATGCAATTAAACATAATGAAGAGCATGGTGAGGTATGTCCAGCTGGATGGAAGAGGGGCAAGCCGGCAATGCAGGCGAGTAATGAAGGAGTAGCTGATTATCTAAACTCATACAGTGAAGAATTATAGATTTAGTACAAAAGTTCTTATTATTGGATCTGGAGCAGCGGGTTATGCTGCTGCTATATATGCAGCACGTGCAAACTTAGAGCCAATTGTAGTAACGGGAATGCAGCCTGGTGGTCAGCTTACAATTACTACAGATGTTGAAAACTATCCTGGTTTTGTTTCAATACAAGGGCCAGAACTAATGGAGCAAATGAGGTTGCATGCAGAAAAGGTTGGAGCAAAGATAATAGATGATGAGATAAAAAGCGTTGAACAACTTGAGGATTCTAATGAATATAGTTTTAGATCTTCTGGTAATACTAATGACTACTATTCAGATGCAATTATAATTGCATCTGGTGCACAAGCGAAGTGGCTTGGTCTCAAGAGTGAAAAGGAATTTCAAGGTTACGGAGTTTCAGCTTGTGCAACTTGTGATGGTGCATTTTTTAGGAATAAAGTTGTAGCTGTGGTTGGTGGTGGAAACACTGCTGTTGAAGAAGCAATATTTTTAACTCGATTTGCCAAAAAAGTGATATTAATACACAGACGTGATAAATTAAGAGCGGAAAAAGTAATGCAAGATAGGCTCTTTAAAAATGATAAAATAAAAGTAATGTGGAACCACACCATAGAGCAGATTCTTGGAGAAGAAAATCCAAAAAAAGTTACTGGTATTATAGTTAAATCAACGGAAGCTCAAGAGTTAGAAGTGGATGGAGTGTTCATTGCAATTGGGCATGCACCAAATACAGGTATTTTTAAAGGCTTTGTTGAAATGGATCAGCAGGGTTATATAATTACAAAACCTGGAACAACTTTAACTAGTAAAGCAGGAGTATTTGCTGCAGGTGATGTTCAAGATAAGGTGTATCGCCAGGCAGTAGTTGCAGCAGGAACAGGGTGCATGGCTGCACTTGATGCAGAAAAATTTTTAGAGTCGTAGTTAATTCTAGGATTTTGAATAAATTACTTGCAATTTTCCTTTTTTTTACATACTTATATTAGTAAATTATTAGGTAGGTTTAATATGCTTTATGGAGGGAATAGGACAAGTACTACTGGTTACGGATATAATCAGAGAACTCCAGAACCGCTTGATGAACCAACACAAAAGTTATTTAAGGCTATTGATGATGAAAACCTAGAAGCTTTTAAACAAGCTCTAGCAGAAGGTGCGGATGTTAATGCGTTTGATAAGGAGGGCATGACACCTTTGATATCCATAGCTATTAATTTGTCTGCAGGCTCTAAAACAGAAAAAGAATATCAGAATATGATTAGGTTACTTCTACTACACCGGAGCATAGATGTTAATATTCGCGAACAAAATAATAACAATACAGCTTTATATCTAGCAATGTGCTTTCAGCAAAAGAAAACGTTACAACTCTTACTAAGTCATCCAAACATAAGCACTTACCTAACTAATAAAAAACAGCAAAATCCTGAGGAATGTGCTAGACAAAATCGTGCTGAGTATTTGATAATAGAAATACAAAAAGCACGAAAAGGAAGAGAATTATTAGATGCTCTTTCTAGCGGAAACATTTACCAAGCGAAAAGACTATTAAATCAAGAGTCTAACCCTAATTGCTGAAAAAGAAACCAAAATGGAGAAATAGAAACGCTGCTTAGCTTAATTATTCAATCATGTTTACAAGGAATAACATCAGATAACAAAGAAGTATTGACAAAACTTTTAAAACATAAAGAGCTAGATTTTAGTCAAATAAAGTCAATACAAGCTATAGAGCGAAATTCATGGGTGAAGCAAATAATTAAACAAGCTATTACAGAGCGATTAACCGATACTATTAATAAAAAAGATTTAGATGATGTAAAAAATTAGTAGAAGATAATTGTTTCATAAATCGTGCAATTGTTACTGCTGCATTGAGGGGTATTAATAATCCAATCGAATCTATTACAAATTATCTAAATGAAAAATTTCCTGCAAATACGAATAATATACCAAAAGATTTTGAGAGGTTTGTAGAAGAGTTTGAAAAGACAAAAGCTCAACTTGTAGAGAAAGAGCAAGAGCTAACGAATAAAACTGGCAAAATTTCACTATTAGAAAGAGATTTGAAACAAGTAAGGAAAGAAAGAGATAGGCTTTTATCAGAAAATAGATTGCTCCGTACTAAAAGTCTGAGTAATAAAAACAAAAAATCCTCACAAGTAATTTCTCCTAGTAGAAAACAAAGCAACTTCGCTTCTGCTTCTTTTGTGTTGTCTGGAGCGTTTGCTGTTGGTGCATGTTTAACAATACCTAATTTGGAAATATGTATTCCACTTGCTGTAACTGCATTTGCCTTCTTTACAATTGGATGCTACTGTTCATACAAAGCAAACACAGCACTTAGCGACGTTAAAAGCACTCAGCTTGGTAATGTTATCAGTTTAGAATGAAGTTAAGGTTTTGGCTTCTTCTCCAAACTCTGCTGAAAATTTTTGTACATGTTAAAAACATCTTGATAATTGAGGTGAGTGTAAACTTGAGTAGTCTCAAGACTCGAATGACCAAGCAGTTGTTGTATTGATCTTATATCAATATCTTCCTGAAGCAAATGAGTAGCAAAACTATGACGAAATGCATGTGGAGATAAAATTTCTGGTAGATTTAATATTCTCCTTATTTTCTGCAAACGATTAGCCACATAAGTTCTTCCCAATTTTTTTCCTCTTACTCCCAAAAAAAGATATTGTGTTTCATTATTAATGCCAAGATAAGGGCAGGCTTTTACATATTCCTGTATACATTTTTTTACTACCGGAAGAATGAATACCTGCCTTTGTTTATCTCCCTTACCTGTTACTATTAAACTTTCATTGTTAATATCACTAACCCCAAGATTCAACGCTTCACTGATTCTTAAGCCTGTACCATATAGCAGGACAATAATTGCAATTTCTCTTTTTACCACCCAAGGTTTGCTCAAGTCAGATAATTTCATTTCTTTCACCAAAGTTTTTATATCAGGTATTGATAATGCTTTGGGCAGAGTTCTTCTCTGAATTGGCCTTGATAAGGAAAATACAGCTTCATTGTCTATATTGTAGTTGTTTTTTATGTACTTGAAAAAATTTCTGATTACTGAGAGTGCTCGAGTGTTAGATCTTGCATTCACACCTCTTGCATACCGAGAGGTAAGCCAACTTCTGAGCTCAGGTATGCTCAAATTTTCCAAAGTGCCGACATTTACTTCTCCACCAATGTAAGTATTTAAGAAACTTATAAGATCCTTCAAGTCCCTCATGTATGAATCTAAAGTGTTTGGTGAATAAGATCTGTTGCACCTCAGCCACTCATACCATTTTTCAATGATTGAACCGAGGTCCACAATTATTTTTTAAAGAAAGCATCGATGCACGCATCTCGAAAGGCTTCATTTATATCAGGATGAGAGTGACAAATTCTGTATATATCCTCTGCTGCTGCGCCATATGCCATTGCAACCGCTGCTTCGTTGATTAGCGTATCAGCGTATGCTCCTATGATATGCACACCTAGTATTGTATCTGCTCTGCTACAAGTCAGCACTTTCACGAATCCTTCAGCATCACCAGTGATTTTTGCTCTGCCGTTTGCAGCAAATTGACATTTACCAACTTTGTACTTATAGCCAGCATTTTTGAGTTCCTCTTCGGCTTTACCGATCGAAGAAACCGCAGGGTGAGTGTAAATGACAGATGGTATAATTTCATAATCAACGTGAGGTGACTGTCCTGCTATTATCTCTGCAACTGCCACTCCTTCTTCCTCTGCTTTATGAGCAAGCATTGCTCCACCAATCACATCACCAATAGCAAATATTCCTCTCACATTAGTTTCATATCTGTTGTTAACTTGAACGAAACCACGATTATCTTTTTTTATTTTTTCAAGACCTTCAGTGTATGGTTTGCGTCCTGCTGCCACCAATACCTTATCCGCCTCTATAGTGTTTGTTTGATTATCTTTTACAGAACAAACTTTTACACTCAAAGAGCTACTACTTTGTTTTATTCCCTCAACTTTAGTGCTAAGTAAAAATTTTATTCCTTGTTTTTGTAGACTAGAAAGTAGAGACTTACTTAATTCTCCATCCATTGCTGCAGCGATTCTATCAAAAAATTCTACTACAGTGACTTCAGACCCTAGCCTCCTCCATACAGAAGACATTTCAAGCCCTATTGCCCCGGCTCCGATTACGACAAGTTTTTTTGGTACTTCAGTTAAAGACAATGCACCAGTTGATGAAATAATACTTTCCTCATCGATATTAATTCCTGGCAAAGAAATAACGTCAGAACCGGTTGCAATTACTATATTTTTTGTCTTCAGCACCTTATCTTCAACTGAAACTTCAAGATTATCTTGGTCAAAAGAAGTAATTTTCCCAAGTCCATTGATTTTAGTGATTTTGTGAAGGTTAAACAGATATTCTATACCTTTTCCAAGTTCCTGAACTCTGGCATCCTTATAGCTTAGCATTTCTTTTAAATCGAAACTTGCATCCTTAATTTTTATGCCAAGCTTCGACAGATCATTTTTCGTGTGAGCATACTGATAGGAAGAATGAAGTAGTGCTTTGGAAGGTATGCATCCAACTCGCAAGCATGTACCACCAAAAATGCTATTTTTATCTATGCAGGCAACTTTCAATCCAAGTTTTGCAGCAGCGATAGCACACTTATAACCGCCTGGACCACCACCTATAACAATCAGATCATAATCAATCATAAAGAACAAACCTATTTTCTAAAGAATAAACACCATTTCCCTCAGTTGTTACATATATTTTATCGTGAGTAAACACTGGAGTGTGAAACACATTACCAGGTACTTTGACTACCTTTCCTGCACTTTCAGATCCAGGAAAAGCAAGCATTGAACCTTTATTGCTTGTCACCCACAGTGTATGGGCATGCACAATTGGAGCAAACAATTGCGTATTTTCTATTAAATCAGATGCCCAGACTGTTTCTCCATTTTTTATATCCAGGCCGATTATTTTATTATCTTCAGTTACTATAAAAATTCTTCCGCCTTCTTTTTGTTTCTCTGCAGGAATAAGAGGACTATAATATGACTCAATGTCTGATACATTTTTTACTTGCAGTGACTTTGACCATAAAATATTTCCTGATCTCACGTTAATACCATAAATATAAGAATTATTTGTAGCTATTAAAGTATCGCCAAGCACTCTCGGTGTAGTAGTTACATCTGTGAGCTGTGTATCCAAAAGGTTTGTAGCCAATTTTTGGCTCCACAATTTTTTACCGTCTTCATTAAAAGCTATTAACTCACCATTTGAAAATGGTGCTATTATTTTATCGTTAGAAATTGTTGGCGATATGGAATACAAACCTCGAACCTCATTGATACCGTTTTGATAAGCCCAAGCGGAGCTACCATCTTTTATATCAAACACGTACAGATAATTATCAATAGTCAATACTACCAATTTATTATTTATTACTGCTGCTTTCCCTCTTACTGGAGCTCTCAATTCTTTTTCCCACTCAATCTTGCCAGTTTTTGCATCTATTGCGTGTAAAGTGTTATCCACTATAAAGAAAACATTTTTTTCATAATGCGATAGGCTAATGTTACCAATTTTTTTCCTATGTGAGAGGTGTAATTTCCAATTCATAGCCTTTGAGTTATCAATATCAAAGGAATATAAAGCGCCGTGCTTGTCTGATAAAATAACGCTATCTTCTGTAAGCACTGGAGCTACATATCCTTGAGATAGTTTTTTATCCACTAGACTTATTCGCTCGCTTGCCATTGTGTAACTGCTACACAATAACATTATTATGACAATTATTACTTTCATTACTTAGTTGAGAACAAGATTTATTAATATACATACTAGAAATCTTAATCACAATGAAAATGTTCTTGTTGTACGTTGAAACATTGATTTATGAACAGAATGTTATATTATTATGTAAAAACTATACTCTTAGAGCTCATCCACTATGCGGCAACGTGCATAGCTGTATGAACATTGAGATATAAAAGTAATTTATACCAAGAAGAAAGATGTCATCCGAGTAGCTCCTTTTTTCGTCATCCCAGTGCCCTGACTACTTGAATCCAGGAAACTTAACTCTACACCAAGTAAATGTACAATAAGAACTAGATTCCAGACTGGAATGACACCCTACTTAACCGTCATACCGCGATTCATTCGCGGTATCTCATCCGCTAACAAGCAGCGGGATGACGAATTGCTTAACCGTCATTCCGCCGCAGACCGTCATACCACCACGAACCGTCATACCGCGATTCATTCGCGGTATCTCTTAGCCGCTAACACGTAGCGGTATGATGATTCTTCAAATCGTCAAGGTGTCATCCAAGTAGCCTTCTCTTCCTGTCATCCCAGTGCTTGACACTGGGATCCAGAAAACTTAACTTTAAATAAGTAGCTGCATAATAAAGACTAGATTCCAGCGTCACGCGCTGGAATGACACCTGTAGCCCTAC
>NZ_JAPQLJ010000040.1:0-7180 GCF_028982115.1 Wolbachia endosymbiont of Drosophila tsacasi
ATTTTTGATCAAAAAGGCACGAGAATTTGGCTATACTTTAGTGCAACAAGAGGAGCTAGTTAAGGAAGTTTCTTAGAAGTGTCATTATCATTTAGATGCAGCATATTTACCATCACCTCCTTGATTACGTTAACTGGTTATGCAATCTGTGATCATATAGATTGGAGCTTCATTTCAGTCTTAGCTTTTTTTCTAACCTTTGTTGGTGGATGTAGTGGTTCTTCAAGTGGTGGCATCAAAATCTTTCGTTTGATCATTTTTCTAAAGTCTATAGGAAATCACTTTCGCCTTTTATTAAACCCAGGTGCAGATAATATGGTAAAATTCAACGGAAAAACCCTGCAGAATGATGAAGTTCACTCTGTCTTTATATTTTTTACAATTTTCATGTTAACGTTTACCATTTCATCAATAGTGATGTCTTACTTAAGCAATGCAGACTTTATAACTAGCATCAGCTCAGTCTCTGCAACGCTTACAAATTCTGGCCCGGGATTTAGTAATTTAATAGGCCCTTCAGGTAACTATTCTTCTTTCAGTAATGAAGTAAAATTATTTTTGTCGTTTTTGATGCTGCTTGGTAGACTTGAAATATTGCCAATCTATTTTTGTATAGGTAATTTATTCTTATTTAATAGAAAGAAATAGTTGGTGAAACTCGATATTATAGCTAAACTGACTTACGACAATTTGAAAAACCGTCATTCCGCTACTAGTTAGCGGAATCTATGCCGCGAATAAATCTACAACTGTATGAACATTGTGATTTGGGCACACCAGGAAGAATGTTATCCAAGTAGCCCCTTTCTCGTCATCCCGCTACTTGTTAGCGGGATCTATGCTAAGAGATACCGCAAATGAATCCACAACTGTACGAACATTGTGATTTTGGCCCATCAGGAGGGTGTCATCCCAGTGCTTGACACTGGGATCCAGGAATTTTATTAAGTTGGTAAGCATAAAAGTAGCCATTTTATGTAAAAATACAATATTTTGATGATTATGAAAAAGCTGGATTCCAGTGTCAAGCACTGGGATGACATCATAGAGGCACTGGAATGACACCTTCCTAGTGGAAATTGCTCTCAAATCATAATGTTCGTAAAGTTGTGGAATGAATCGCGGTATAACGGTTCGCGGCGGTATAGCTATAGATAGTATTAGCTATTTAATAAAAAGATCGTAGCTAAACCAAGAAATATAAGAGCTGAGAGAATATCAGTTGTTGCCGATGTTAAGATTGAAGAAGAAACGGCAGGGTCAGACTTTAAACGGTGAAGCATTATAGGAATGAAAGTTCCGATAAACGTTGCAATAATTGACATCATAATCATGGAAACCACAAAAATCATCTCCACTTTGAAGCTGTGAAATCTTATTGCTAATACTATTAATGAAATAGTAGATAAGATCACCCCATTTATCAGACCTATTAAAAATTCTTTCATCAGTACTCTTTTTGCATTTTGCTCAGTTAGATATTTTGTTGCGATTGCCCGGATGGTTAGCGTTACTGTTTGGGATCCTGCATTTCCGCTCATTGATGCAATTATCGGCATGATTATTGGCAGTACTATAAAACTTTTTATTACATCATCAAAAAAGCCAACTACTATGGAACACATTGTTGCAGCTAAGAGGTTAAACAGTAACCAAGGTAGCCTTTTAATTATAGTTTTATGTATAGGGGCATTTATATCGGCTTTAGAAGATACACCGCTTATTTTGAGTACATCCTCTTCTGTTTCTTGTTGAACAACTTTTATCACATCTTCAATTAAGATCACACCTATAATTTTACCATTCTTATTTACTACCGGAGCCGATAATAGAGAGTAATCTTTAAATATTCTTGCTACTTCCTCTTGGTCTACTCCAGTTTTAATGATTTTTATGTCATGATCCATTATCTCTTTTATTATTGTATCTCCTGAGTGAGATATTACCTTACTTAAATTAACACTGCCTATAGGCTCTAATTTTGAGTTGATAATGAATATCTGGTGAAATCTTTCTGGTATTTTTTTATAGCTGCACACAAATTCTGTCAGCTGATTTATTGTCCAATAATATGGAGCTATAACCATATCTTTATGTATTAACCTTCCTGCACTTTCTTCTGGGTATGATAGCAACTCCTCTACTGATTTCTGAGTCTTGCCGGGCAAATAGTAAAGTATATTTTCTACAGATTTTCTATCCAAATCTTTCACTATGGTTACTACATCTTCTACATCAAGGAGCATTAGTAACTTTGCTGTATTTTCTATTCCCAATGTTTCTATGATCTCCACTTGTAAATCTGGCACTACATGCACTAGGGCATCACTTAACAAATGTTGATCGAGGATATTAACTAATTTCTCCCTGTGATCACTGATCGAAGTAGATAAAAAATAAGCTAACTGAACGCTATCTATCGTTTTTACAATATTACGAACATTTTCTAGCTCATCGTTATCAAGTGACTCTATTAAGTCATCAATAGCCTTTTTGTCTAAACCATAATGAGAACTTACTTTAATATTCATTATTTTACCTTATTTTTTAATAAATATACACACTTGATTTCCTTAAACATTAAAGTATAATGAAATTATTTTGAATTAACTATCATATGGTTAAATTTCTATTTTGTTTGCTGTTATTGTTAGTAATAGTAAATATATTAAAATCTAAAGTATAATGAAAACTTATTTAGAAACTCTTGAATACTTTCAAGGCTTAAATAAAAGTATTTCTCTTATCAGGAGGTGTCTTTGACATAGAAAAATCAAAGTTGCGTCTTGAAGAACTGGACTCCCAAGCGTCGAATGATGATCTGTGGCAAGATAAGCAAAAAGCACAAGAATTTTTAAAAGAACGTTCTAAAATTAAGAATGACATAGAGTCGTTTTTAAAGCTGGAAAGCGATTACAACGATGCCATTAGCTTAATGAAGTCTGCTATTGATGAGAATGATGAAGAATTTTTCTCTGAAGTTGAAAGTGAATTAGCTAAGTTAGAGAAATTAATCAAACTTAAAGAGATAGAATCCTTATTTACTGGTGAAGCAGATAACAATAACTGCTTTTTAGAAATCCACTCAGGAGCTGGTGGAACAGAGAGCAATGATTGGGCTGAAATGCTGATGCGCATGTATATAAGGTGGGCAGAAATTTATCACAACTTTAAAGTTGAAGTTGTAGAAAAATTAGAAGGAGAGTCGGTTGGTATAAAGTCTGCAATGATAAAAATCGTTGGAGAAAAAGCTTATGGGTGGGCAAAAAGTGAAAGTGGAATTCACAGGCTGGTTAGAATATCGCCGTTTGATGCAAATGGTAAACGTCATACCAGTTTTGCAAGTGTAGGAGTAACTCCAGTGATAGAAGATTTAATTGATATTGCTGTGGATGAAAAGGATCTAAAGATTGACACCTACCGTGCTTCCGGAGCAGGCGGTCAGCACGTGAATAAGACTGAAAGTGCGGTACGCATTACGCATATTCCAACTGGTGTTGTAGTTCAATGCCAAAATGGTCGTTCTCAACACAGAAATAAAGATGAGGCGTTAAAATTACTTAAAGGCCGTTTATACCAAATTGAACTGGAAAAGAAAGAACAAAAGATGGCTGAAGAATATGGTAAAAAATGCGATATAGGTTGGGGCAATCAGATCAGATCGTACGTTATGCATCCGTATCAAATGGTGAAGGATTTAAGAACTGGACATGAAGTGGGCAATATAAATTCTGTTTTCGATGGTAATATAGATTGTTTCATAGTTAGTGTGCTTACTAAGCAAAATTAGGGTTGGTTTTCTTGCCATAATATATGATAATAAAATATTATAAAAGTCAGAGGTAAAGTTATGGCGATGAAATATGATCAGTGGAAAAGAATATTAAGTGCAGTTAATGCTGACAAAATTTAAGTAAAGATAACGTAATTGAGAAGATAAAAGAGAAATTACCACAATATTCAGATGAATATACTCAGTTGAGCGAAACTGGTTTTGATGCGAGTCTCACCTGCTTAAATATAGAGTATACTAGTAGTTGCATAGAACCTGGATTTTTTGGCTTACCATCCATACATAACCAAGTGGAAATCCATCATAGAACAATTTATATTTGTGGGTAATAGTAAGGGCAAGGAGGGGCAAGGAGGAGCAAGGCGGCGACTTGACACAATTTGTTGAGCCATAGTATCAAGTTAAGCTTAAAATATGATTGAATAGTTGTTAATAATAGTGTATAATTATTAATCTTTTCTAAGCATTTTAGCTATGGCTATTTCTAAGTTTCTCGATCCTAAGAACGACTTTGCCTTTCGGCGTATTTTTGGCTCTGTAAATAATAAGGACATTCTTATTCACTTTCTTAATGATATGCTAGGTCTTACTGGTGTTGATCAAATAGAAGATGTTTCTTTTTTAAGTCCCATTCAGGATCCTGATATTGCTTCTCAAAAGCAGAGCATTGTTGATGTTCTCTGTACTGATTCTGCTGGAACCCAGCTAATTATTGAAATGCAAGTTGTTAAAACTACAGGCTTTGAGAAACGCGCTCAATACTATGCTGCCAAAGCTTATTCAAGTCAAGCTCACAAAGGTGATCAATATCAAGATCTTAAAGGAGTTATTTTTATTGCTATCGCCGATTTTATCTTATTTCCTAACAAGCTGGCTTACAAATCTGATCACGTTACTTTTGATAAAATTACCTATGAACATGATCTCAAAGATTTTAGTTTCACTTTCATCGAGCTACCAAAGTTTAATAAGACAAAAGAAGATCAGCTTTCAAATATTGTTGAAAAATGGATTTATTTTTTTAAGTACGCCGATGAAACTAGCGAAGAAGATCTACAGAAAATAATAGGTAGTGATGTTATTATTGGTAGAGCTTATGATGTGTTAAATCAATATAACTGGAGTAAAGAAGAACGTTTTGCTTATGATCAAACTAAGAAACATATTGATGATTATCTTTCTTCTATTCAACAAGGAAAAATCGAAGGCATCAAAATTGGTGAAGAGAAAGGTAGGAAAGAAGGTAGAGAAGAAGGAAAAATTGAAGGAAAAATTGAAGTTGCAAAAACAATGCTAGCCAATAATATTGATATTAACACTATTGTCAAGTGTACTGGCCTGTCCATTAGTGAAATTGAAGAATTGCAGAATTAAGTGTAACGGTTACGGTTTCTCGTCTCCACCATACTGTATAGAAAAAAGTCTGGATTCCAATTTGCATGACAATGTGGAGTATCTGCTTCTGTCATCCCAGTGGGATCTCTTATTCCATTTTATCAACAGTTTGTTTTGCAGTATCAAACAATTTTAATCCTATAATCCCGAATGTAACTAAAATAAAGCATATTACTTCGAATAAATTAACTGGTTCATTAAATAGGTAAACTCCAAGTATCGAAGCTCATAATTACCAATGTTGCAATCGAAGGCACAACCTTAGTAAAACTGTTACTAAACTTTAATGTTACAGCCCACAGTATCTCTAGGATACTGGACAGCAATAAATATAACCAGCACATTTTCGTAACATTTCAATCTTGTATTGTAACAGAAATTGTTAGTTAAAACTACACTAAAGTGCAATAGATCTCTCTTTCGAAATTGCTTTGAAAGCCAATATATTAAACTTAAAATAACATTCTAAAAAACTTTTCTACAAAATTCAATTCCTGTACGTCATTTGCTGCATAAAGAGGTGTAGTTTGTTGCTCAATACCTGGTATTTCTACAAAAACTTTGCCCACTTCTTGACCTTTTTTAATGGGTGCAGGTATCATATCTTTATATTCAATACGCACCTTAATTTGGTCATGCAATTTGCGGTTGTAAGTTATGGTAACATCGTTTGCAACTGTAATAGGCACTTTTTTATCTTTTCCACAGAGAACATTTACTTCCTCAACTACACTGTCTTTAGCAAATATTTTCTTAGTATTAAAATGATTTAAGGAGTATTGTATCAGCCTTTTTGCTTCTTCTATTCGCTCTTTCTCAGTGTTTAAACCATTTACAACAGCAAAAATTCTCCTATCGTTTCGTTTTGCAGATGCTACAATGCCATAACCACCAGCATTTGTATAACCGGTCTTTAAGCCGTCAACCCCAATGTCGTGAAAAAGTAGAAGATTTTTATTCTTTTGTGCAATTTCGTTATATGTCAGATATTGTTCAGAAAATAAATCGTAATATTCAGGAAAATCAGTGAAAATCCTCTTTGCCAGCATTACCAAGTCTTTTGCGCTCATAAAATGATCTCCATCTGGCCACCCGCTTGAGTTGACAAAATGACTGTCATTCAGGTTCAAATTTTGTGCAACCTCATTCATTTCAGCCACAAAATTCTCTTCTGATCCTGCAATACCCTCGGCTAGTGTTATGCAGGCATCATTACCTGAGACTATTGTAATTCCTTCGAGTAATTCCCTCACCGTAACGGATTGACCTTCTTTCAAAAACATAGAAGAGCCTTTTCTTTCCCACGCTTTTCTGCTTACTCGAAATTTATCCTCCATATTTATTATTCCAGCTTTTAGATAATCGAAGGCTATATATAAAGTCATTAACTTGCTCATTGAAGATGGGGCCATTTTTTCATCGGAATTATGGTCAAAAATGAACGAGTCTGAAGCTAAATCTAAGACTACTGCTTGCTTTGCTTTGGTTCTAAACTGGTATGAGTATGAAAAAAAAGGAAGTATAAAAACTAATAGCAAAATTACCAATCTGCTTAACATATCTATAATTTTAAATTTACAGTGCACTAATTAATAGTATAATTTTACAGGGGCATTTCAATAGATCTCTTGTATAAAAATTCCTTGACAAACTCCGCCAGCCCCCTTATCATGATACTGAAGGTATTCAGTTATCTTCATCTGTGCAGATTAAACAGCAAGAAAACAACGTAGTTGGCGTCTTATTTTTAATTTTTTGCACTATGTGNACCTTATGTCTTCACAACATTTCTGGGTTTTTACCTATATAAGCTGAAACGCGCTTATAAGTCGTTTAAGACAGTATAGTACGCCAATTTGCAGGATTAGAGAATGACAACTAGCTAACACGTGGTTTCTTTTGCCTTTTTTTTTGCTTAGTAAATTTCTTAAATATTAAAGCTAAGGTTAGTTGCATTTAAAAGCAGCTAAATTGCAGTGTTTAAGACTTAAA
>NZ_JAPQLJ010000041.1:0-33234 GCF_028982115.1 Wolbachia endosymbiont of Drosophila tsacasi
TTCGTGGTGGTATGACGGTCTGCGGCGGAATGACGGTTAAGTAATTCGTCATTCCGCTATGTGTTAGCGCCGTGACGGTATGACGTAGGATTGCTGTCATCCCGCTACGTGCTAGCGGGATTTCTTGTTAGCGGATGAGATACCACAAATGAATCGCGGTATGACGGTTCGTGGCGGAATGACGGTTAAGCAATTCGTCATCCCGCTGCTTGTTAGCGGGATCTCTTGTTAGCGGCTAAGAGATACCGCGGCGGTATGACGTAGGGCTACAGGTGTCATTCCAGCGCGTGACGCTGGAATCTAGTTCTTATTGTACATTTACTTGGTGTAGAGTTAAGTTTCCTGGATCCAAGTAGTCAGGGCACTGGGATGACACCCTACTGGTGGAAATTGCTCCTCAAATCACAACGTTCGTACAGTTGCGTTTTAGGTTAGGAACTGATGCATTACTTCCAAAACTTTTTTACCAATCACCGCAGGAGTCTCTGCAATTGCAATTCCAGCGCTCTGCATAACTTCTAGTTTTGCACCAGCACTTCCACCACTGGAAGAGATGATTGCTCCAGCGTGTCCCATACGTCTTCCTGGAGGTGCTGTTTGACCTGCTACAAAACCAACGATTGGCTTTTTAGTTTTTTCTGTTTTCACAAAATGTGATACATCTTCTTCTTCGTTTCCACCTATTTCACCAATAACTACAATACCATGAGTATCGTCATCTTTTAAAAAGAGCTCCATACAGTCGACAAATGTCATACCATGAACTGGATCCCCCCCAATTCCGATACACGTGGATTGACCAAGACCAACAGCGGTTGTTTGTGCTACCGCCTCGTAAGTTAAAGTTCCGGAGCGAGACATAATTCCTATGTGTCCACGCTTATGGATATGGCCAGGCATAATTCCTATTTTGCATTCTTCAGGCGTAATAATTCCCGGGCAGTTGGGACCAACCAATCGACTTTTTGAATCAACAAGCGCGCGCTTAACTTTCACCATATCAAGTATAGGAATGCCCTCTGTAATACAAACTATCAATTCTATTTTTGCATCCATTGCTTCAAGTATTGCAGCAGCAGCAAATTTAGCAGGTACATATATTACCGTAGCATTCGCATCAGTTTTTTCTCTAGCTTCTGCTACAGTATTAAAAACCGGTAAATTAAGGTGAGTGCTTCCACCCTTGCCAGGTGTTACACCACCAACCATCTTTGTTCCGTAGCAGGTAGCTTGCTCTGAATGAAACGTACCTTGTGCACCAGTAAAACCCTGGCATATTAATCTTGTATCTTTATTTACTAAAACGGACATGCTTTATTTTACCTCTTTTACTATCTTTTGCGCAGCTTCATCTAGCTCATCTGCAGCAATAATATTTAATCCCGACTCTTCTAAAAAATTTTTTCCTTCTTCAAAATTAGTACCTGATAATCTAACCACTAGAGGAACTTTAATGCTCATTTCTTTTGCAGCCGCAACAATTCCACTTGCAATAATATCGCAACGCATTATACCACCAAATATGTTAACCAAAATTCCTCTTACGTTGCTATCAGACAATATGATTTTAAATGCTTCAGTTACAGTTTCTTTACTCGCTCCACCACCAACATCCAAAAAGTTAGCAGGCTCTGCTCCGTAGTATTTTATTATATCCATTGTTGCCATAGCAAGACCTGCACCATTTACCATGCAACCAATACTGCCATCCATTTTGATGTAACTGAGCCCATACTTTGAAGCCTCTATCTCTTCTTTCACTTCTTCATCATAATCACGAAGTTCCATAATTTCTGGGTGACGATATAAAGCATTGTCATCGAAATTAATTTTCGCATCGAGCGCAATAAAATCTCCAGAATTTGTTTCAACCAGTGGATTAATTTCAATTTGGCTCGCATCAGTTGCAATAAACGCATCATATATATTTTTTGCAACATTTGTTATTTTTTCTATTTGTTCTGAACTCAAATTAAAACTGCTGCTTAACTTGCTGCTATCAAAACTTGTAGCAAGATCAATATCAAATTTCACAATTTTTGCGGGAGAATTTTTCGCCACTTCTTCGATGTCCATTCCACCTTCTGAGGAAAATATGAATATTGGCCTACTGAGCTTTGGGTCAATTACCAGGCTTAAGTAATACTCTTTCTTAATCCTTGAGCCTTCTTCAATGTATACTCTTCTTACTTGCTGCCCGCTTGGCCCTGTTTGATGAGTAACTAAAGTCATACCAATCATGTCTTTTACAAACTGTTGAGCTTCTTCAGCTGACTTTGCTAGCTTTACGCCACCGGCTTTACCCCTACCACCTGCATGAATTTGAGCTTTAACCACAAACACGTCAGATTTTAATTGACTTACTTGAGTCTTTACTCCTTCTGCAGATATAGTGACAAAACCTTTTGGCACCGGGACATTAAATTTATGCAAAACCTCTTTTGCTTGATATTCGTGAATATTCATAAAACAACCAATGATAAACTATTAAAAAATTACCAACCGTAACGCTGCTTTCTGCATTCTTGCTGGTGCCTCTTTTTTCTCGCTTCAGCTTTCTTTTTAGCTGTTTTTTCTGATTTTTTTTCATGATATTGTTTTTTCATTTTCAACCCTCTTCCTTCCTTTTGAATTGTTTTTTTCAATACTGGAAGAGCTCTGCCTACATCACCATAATGGACTGATACTTCAATCAAACTCTATACCTCCTTTGGTAATCATTTCAAAATTTATTTATAAATTAGAAAATTAACATTGTCAATTATTTTATAAACTTGAGCATTAAACTGCAATATGAACGAAATGCCTTTAAAAGCCCTACCTATTAAAAGCGTTAAAACTTCTGCTAGCATCGGGGCGGAGAGATTTGAACTCCCGACCCTTTGGTCCCAAACCAAATGCGCTACCAGGCTGCGCTACGCCCCGACTTCTTTACTCAGAGTATCAATAACTCAGGCAAAATGCAAGATTCATTTGTTTATTTTAGAAAAAATATAATATAAGATTTAATATTATTTTAGAATATGTTTTTTATTAGCTCCTCTTTAGTAGCAAACTGCTTCGCAGGCGGCCTATAGAGTTTGTACAGTTAGCGCGTGCAACACTGAATCAGATTTCTCTATGGCCCAAACCTTAGCCATATTTAAAAATCTAGCTACACCAATTGGTGAAAGTTAGTGCAGCAACCACAGCAGTATCGACCCTTAAAATTCTTTTTCCTAGACTCAATTTTTGACAAAACTTATCGGCAAGATCAAGTTCATAAGATGAAAAACCACTTTCAGGGCCAACAATAATAGCAACTTTTTTCTTACCTTTCAGCACTTTATCAGCTTTACCTGTTTCATCACATAAAACAAAATTTTTACTCTGGGAATCAGGTAACTCACAAAAGTTAATAGGAGGCAAAATCTCTGGTATACTCATCCTACCGGATTGTTCCGCAGCTTCGATTGCCTGTAATTTTGCTCTACTTAGGTTAATGTTTTTTACTACTGTACGTTCCGTTGAAATAAATTGAATGTAGGTTACTACCATTTCAGTTGCCTGTCTTACTATGTTGCCTAAAGCACCACTTTTTACCATGGCACAATATAAGTATAAATTTTCCTCATATTGCTGTTGTTTAGTGCATTCTTTGAGTGTAACTTTTGTTAATTTACGCGATATATTAACTACTTCCCCTAACCATTCTCCATCCTTTCCATTAAAAAGAGAGAGATTATCATACTTCTTAAGCCGCATTACATTGCAAATATAGTGACTTTGTTGTGGATCAAGTGCTAAACTCACGCCTTGTGATAAAGCTTCTTCAAAATAAAGCCTAATTTTTCCCATTCAAAACTTTAATTATATTCTACTTGAGTGACTCTTACGGGATTTGAACCCGTGTTACCACCGTGAAAGGGTGGTGTCCTAACCACTAGACGAAAGAGTCAATGCGAATTAACTCAAGTTATATTGATTATGCACATAAAGTCAATTATTTTATGACGCAAACGTCTTTCTCTATTCCATATTTAATATTCACTGAATTTATTTCAGATCTAGGAGTTTTAGATCCTAATTCTAATTGTTGTTCAACTTTTGTATCGGAATCATAGCCAGAATCGTAGCCAGAATCTCTACGCTCATATTTCTGCTTTATTTCTTCTACACTAAAACCAGCCTTGGTCTTAATTTTTTGATCATTAGTCTGTTGCTGACTTATCGGCTTATTAGCACTTAGCTTCACTTGCTCTTCCCAATCATTCACTTTATCCTGCACTAACCCATGGTAAGTTCCAGAATTGGCTTTTACATCTTTTGCTTTTCTTTCTGCTCTTTTCTTGGACAAATCTACCCTAGCATAAATAGGTTCCGACAACTGTTCTGGCTCTTTCTGTTTTAGGCTAGCAGGCTTTTTTTGTTCTGAAAGACCATCTATGGTGCAATAAATAGGTTCTTCTGATATACTCAAATAACCACTATCGTTCAATGATGAATTTTCAGTAGATTTTTTATGTGAATCATATATTTCAGCATAATCTGATACGCTCAACTCCTCTAATGAATTATTAACCTTAGCATCATACACCTCAGCATAAATAGACTCTTTTGAAAGAAAAATACCATGGCCAGTACTCTTTGACTCATACTCAAAAGTTCTAGGAGGTTTTTTAGGTGGTATTACATTGTTGCTTACCTCAGCGTACATAGTTATTGGCTCATATTCAAAGGTTCTAGGAGGTTTTTTAGGTGGTATCATGTTATCAACTGAGTTAGCCTCAAGTTTCAGCTTTACTACTTCTTTAAACTCATCAAAACCTTCTCTTTCTTTGAAAATGTTCAATATTTTTTCCTTTTCTTCAACATTTCG
Source organism: Wolbachia endosymbiont of Drosophila tsacasi (assembly GCF_028982115.1). NCBI lineage: Bacteria > Pseudomonadati > Pseudomonadota > Alphaproteobacteria > Rickettsiales > Anaplasmataceae > Wolbachia > Wolbachia endosymbiont of Drosophila tsacasi. The sequence goes on from NZ_JAPQLJ010000041.1 coordinate 4,859, forward strand.
AGGGATTGCACCATTTATTACTAACTCACCAAGTATTAAACAACATTTTTCCTTATAGTCTTTGAGATACTCCTTGGCTAGGACCGGCATAACCTCTTTCTTATAAGCAGGTGCTCTTTCATATTTATAGATTACACTTCTTATACCGTCGCTGCCTATTGCATTAATGTTGGCGCCAGCATTAACAAGTAATTTCATTACATCATAATCAAGACTTTTTATTGCATATCCTAAAGCCTGATTTAAAGCTTGATTATTATTTATATCAAATGATCCTGTATTCTTGAAAGACATAGTCTTTGAAAAGAATTTTCTAAAACTATTTAGTGCATTGTAGAGACTTAGAGTCAGTTTAACACCTTTTATGTCATTGTTTTTGACAGATTTAATTAAAAAATTATCTATTATACCCATGATTATACCCCCGATATAAAAGCTCACTATCATGGTACAATTTTAAGCTATGATGATTTATTTTCTACTAATAGCAGCTCTCTATAACCACTTAACAAGTGGTGGCATTGACATCATAATTGCATCTGGATTGCCGTCAGTCATTAAACCAAACCTTGTGCCACGATCGTATAACAGATTGAATTCTACATATCTGCCACGTTTTATTAACTGATTTTCTCGTTGTTCTTTTGTCCAAGATTTTTGTATATGTTTACGTATGATGTGCAAATAAATTTCCAAAAAGGCTTCACTTACTGCTTTTGTGAACTCAAAATCATTTCTCCAATTGCCAGAACTCAGATTATCATAGAAAATACCACCAATGCCACGCGGCTCTTTTCTATGTGGTAAGAAAAAATAGTTGTTACATTGCTCTTTAAATTTTGGATAATATCCGGTGTCAAATCTATCACATGTCATTTTGATTGATTCATGAATATACTTGCAATCTTCTTCATTTTTATATATCGGCGTAAAATCCATCCCTCCACCAAACCATTGTTTTGAAGTATATATCAGCCTTGTGTTCATATGTGCTGCAGGGATAAGGGGCGATTGCATATGAGACACCAAAGATATACCGCTTGCCCAAAACTCTCCGTTACTTTCACTTGCACCAGGAATTTCATTAATGGCTGAATCTGCAAATTTTCCGTGTACTTTTGAAACGTTTACTCCAACTTTTTCAAAAACATTGCCAAAAATAATTGTAGATTCACCACCTCCACCACCTGGGCGATCCCACTTTCTTTTTTCGATCTTTGGCTCTGCGGATGATTGTTTTTCAATTAATAAGAAAGATTCTATGATCTTATCTCTTAGTGCACAGAACCACTCAAATGCTTGTGTTCTTTGTTTTTCCATAATATCCCCTCGCTAGCTTATTAACATTGTTATATCTGATATTTAAGGAACTTAACTAGATTTGGATGATAATTATCTATCAAAGACGTTAATAAATCTATAATAATTAAATCAATATAATAAAACATTTTCGTACGTGCAACGATGCCAAGTAACAATAATGAGTAAAAGATACATAGATAACAAAAAAGAGAACAGGGTTGACTTCATACTAAGAAATTATGGAATTTCAATTGTTGTGATGGCAGTTATTATGCTCTTACCTCCAGTAGCAATATCGATACTCTACTTTTTTGATATATATAGTCAGCATATTAATATAGAGATTAATTTATTAGTTAGCATTCTAACAACTCTCTTTATGATATATAATGTAAAACGCTACAGACACCTACTTAATACTATAGAATTTCAAAATGCAATATTTGCAAATGCACTAAATCATAATACAGAATTTTGCCTTATTTTACATAGAGATAAGGGTATTATTTATGCTGATGCAAGGTTCTACGAAAGGTTTAAAGATCATATAGATGATGACATTACGTTAGGCAAGATTTTTGAAATAGGAGATGTTTCAGAAGAAGACAAAAAAGCACTCTATCATGCACTAAAAAATAACTCTTCTGTACAGGTATGCATTTCCTTAAACAAGAAGAATAGAGTATCTAACTTTCTTTTGCTCTTTGAGCCGATACCAGATAATCCTCAAATTGCTATAAATAGTAATAAGATTTTAAATTTATCATTAGTGCCGATAGCAAGGCCAGATGGGTATTTTGTGTTAAAAGCAACACAGATAAACAAGGAGCAGGTATATGAAGAGTTAATAGAAAAACACAATATAGGAACTTACACTGCAAATGCCAAAGGGGTGATTTTATCTGTAAATAAAAGATTTTTAGACATATTTGAACTGAAAAAACTGGAAAAAGGTAGCTCAATCAGTGATTTTATATCTCAATCTAAATATAACAATACAACAACCGATAATGAAATTTTGTTTTTTACTATAAGTGGTATTCCATTCAAGGCTTATATGAGCACTGCTATATTTTGTGATAAATACAACCATAGCTATATATATGGCTTTATAACACCAACCGAATCAAATATTGTTGATTATCAATTACACCCTTGTTTCGCAAATTCATCAATTGCTATTGCACAATGTGACATAAACGGCAACTTTGTAAAGAAAAATACGGCACTAATAAAGCTTGCAGGGTCAGATAATAATTCAATCTTTACATTGATATTAGATAGTTATCATGTGAAAATACGTGAATATTTTTTGAGTAATAGAATAAATAATGCGTCCTTTGATGTACAGCTCAACGGCGATAATAACATAAAAATATATTTCAATAAGTTTCTTCATAATAAAATGATCTTCATACTTTGTTATTTTATTGACAATACTGAACACAAAAACCTAGAGATAAAGCTTGAGCATTATCAAAAGATGCAAGCTATAGGGCAGTTAGCAGGTGGTATTGCGCATGATTTCAACAATATATTGACTGGGATAATAGGATTTTGCGATTTGCTTTTACTCCAACATTCAGCTGGTGATCCATCTTTTGGAGATATAATACAGATACAGCAAAATGCAAAGCGTGGATCAAATTTAGTAAGACAATTGCTTGCTTTTTCAAGAAGACAGACCTTGCAGCCGAAAATTATTGATGTAAATAGTACTATAGCTAATCTTTATGAAATGATAAAAAGATTAATAGGTGAAAATATAAAGTTTAATATTTATTATGGTAGAGACTTGGGTGCTGTTAGGGCTGATCAAGGGCAATTAGAGCAAGTTATACTTAACTTAGCAGTCAATGCTAGTGCTGCTATGGAAAAGGGCGGAGAATTAATTATACGAACCTTTAATCAAAAGATTGACTCATTAAATTCTACATCTCAGGACATGTTTTCTCCAGACAAGGAAACGATCGAACATGGAAATTATGTTGTGATTGAAGTAATTGATACTGGATGTGGAATGACAAGTGATACAATTGAAAAGGCATTTGACCCATTTTTTTCTACCAAAGATATTACCTCTGGTACAGGTCTTGGCCTCTCTACTGTATATGGCATTATTAAACAAACTGAAGGATACATCTATGTTGCTAGCAAAGTAAATCATGGAACTAAATTTAGCATATTTTTGCCCATGGTTTACATATCAGATGAAAATCTGAGAGAGGAAGATAGTGAAGAAATAGAAAGACCGGTAGTAAGTGAAATTAAAGGTAATGGTATAATTTTATTGATTGAAGATGAAGATTCAGTAAAGGAATTCATTGCTAAAGCACTCAAAAGAAAAGGATTTGATGTAATAGAAGCGAGCATAGGCAGCGAGGCGCTAGAAATAATCAGTAAAAAAAATCAACATATAGATCTTATAATCACTGATGTAATCATGCCAGAGGTGAGTGGCCTAGAAATAGTTAAAGAAGCATTGATCCATAGGCCAAATATCAACATTATTTTTATTTCTGGGTATGCAGAAGAGGCTTTTTTAAAGAGTGGTGACATTAATATAGAAGATTTTCACTTTTTGCCAAAACCATTCACTCTGAATAAATTAGGAAATAAGGTTCAAAGTGTGTTACACAAAGCAAAAAAGACAGTCCAATTTTAGTGTGATTAGCAACAAAAAAGTTTTCTAATGCAAAAGTTTCTTGCATATATACAATAGAATTATTTTATACATAAGATAAAAGGCGTGAGCAAGATTATTGCAATAGTAAATCAAAAGGGTGGAGTTGGCAAAACCACAACTAGTATAAATTTATCGACAGCCTTTGCTGCTGTGGGAAAAAGCACTTTATTGGTAGATCTTGATCCTCAAGGAAATGCTAGTACCGGACTCGGGATTTCTTATCGTAGTAGGGAAGAAAAAAATATATACAAAATACTACTGAGCAGCGAAAATAAATTGATAGAATCGGCAATTTTCAATATAAAGGAAATTCCAAATTTATCACTAATTTCGTCAGTAGTTGATTTATCAGCTGCAGAAATTGAATTATCACAACTTGAGCGAGGAAAATTTGTGCTAAAAAGCGCATTAGAGAAGATACGCGATAATTATGAATATATAATCATCGATTGCCCTCCATCTCTTGGGCTTCTAACCATAAATGCTTTGACTGCTGCTAATTCTATTATTGTTCCTCTTCAGTGTGAATTTTTTGCTCTGGAAGGATTAAGTCATTTAGTTAAAACTGTAGAACTGATAAAAAGGAATAACCTAAACCCTTTTTTGGCAATAGAAGGGATCGTGTTAACAATGTATGACAGGCGCAACAAACTCAGTGAACAGATTAAAAACGATATTTGCCAGTATTTAAATGATAAAGTATACAAAACTATCATCCCATTGTATGAGACTGTTATTCCACGTAACGTACGGTTATCAGAAGCTCCTTCTCATGGAAAACCCGCTATTGTGTATGATCTTAAGTGCCCTGGTGCACAAGCATATATAATTTTGGCAAGGGAAATTTTGAAAAAGCACGCGAGCAGTTGTAAGGAGAAGAAGCTAGTGAGTGAGGGCGTGGTATGAAGGATGATAGGCGCCTCGGCAGAGGTCTTGCTGGTCTCATAGGCGATAATTATGATAATAAAGAAGATCGACAAGAGTATTTGCCTATTTCATTACTGCACCCAAGCAAATTTCAACCGAGGAAACATTTTGACGAGGAGTCATTAAGAGAACTTGCAAATTCGATAAAGAAAAGTGGCATTATACAGCCTATCGTGGTACGCAAAGATTCAAATGATGATGGTTACGAAATAATAGCTGGGGAACGTCGTTGGCGAGCAAGCAAGATTGCAAATCTTGATAGTGCACCCGTTATCATAAAAGATCTGAGCGACAAGGAATGCTTGGAAGTATCCATTATTGAAAACATACAAAGGCAAGATATTAATCCAATAGAAGAGGGTGAAGCATATAAGAGACTGATAGATGAGTTTTCCTATACACATGAAGAATTAGCTTCAACTATAGGCAAAAGCCGCAGTCACATAACCAATATGATTCGGATGTTGTCACTTTCCTGTAGGGTGAAAACAATGATCAACGAAAAAAAGCTATCTATGGGACATGCAAGAGCGTTGATTAATGTTGAAAATGCGGAAAGTATTGCAGAAAGAATAGTTTTTCAGGCCTTAAGTGTTAGACAAACTGAAAAATTGATAAAAGACTTACAACAAAATAATGATCAAAAAGAGCATAAGTATACTAAAAATCAAGATATGGCAGTACTAGAAGGTGCTATATCTTCTCAACTTGGTTTAAAGGTCAAAATTAATGACAGTAATTCTAAGGGTAAAGTTATGATACGGTATAATAATCCAAATGAATTGGATTTAATATTAAAAATTTTAAATAGGAAACTTGAGTGCTAGTAGAGCAAAAAGATAATATAAAATACAACTGTTGGTGTCACCCAAGTAGCCCGCAGAAACGAAAAAACTTACTTGACAAGCCTCGCCAGCCCCCTTATCATGAAAGTGAAGCTATTTATTTATCTTCTCTGTACAGATTAAATGACAAAAAAACTCACGTATCTGGCGTCTCATGTTTAATTTTTTGCACTATGTGCACCTTATGTCTTTATAAAACTTCTACCTACATAAGCTGAAACGCGCTTATAAAGCGTTTAAAACATAAAAAAACGCCAACTTAAAAAATGGATAGTGAATAACTAGCCACCCTAGGGTTTCTTTTGCCTTTTTTTCTGTTTAGTAAATTTCTTAACGTTTATAATTTAGATTAGTTGCATTTAAAAGCGGCTGAATCGCGGTTATTAAGCGTTTAGAATAAAAAAACGCCAATATTTTGAAGTACATATAAATAACTAGTTAACCATGGGGCTTCTTTTGCCTTTTTTTCCGTTTAGTAAATTTCTTGATACTTATAGCTAAACGACAACCGTTATCCCGCTGCTTGTTAAGCGGATGAGATACCGCGAATGAATCGCGGTATGACGTAGGGCTACAGGTGTCATTCCAGCGCGTGACGCTGGAATCTAGAAAAAAAAGAAGCTGGATCCCAGTGTCTGGGCACTGGGATGACAGGAGAAGGAGGCGCTGGAATGACATTGTGGGGTGTTATCCAAGTAGCGTGACTACTTGCTGTATTACCAAGTCCAATTAAGTGCAGCATCATCACTTGTTGGAATTTCAAAGGATGGTTGTGACATTACTTCTCTCACAGCACTTTGGAACTTTGGATTGCTTGAGACAGCTATCTTTTCAATATCGTCTATGAATTTAGCATTTTTTGCAACTTCAGTAGCTAAATCAGCAGCTGTTGGTGTTATTCCTTTTGCGGCTAAGAAAACCTTTGCTGTTTGGTTATTGGTACTATCATACGGTGCTGTTTCTTTACTACTAAGAAATCCTCCTAACTTATCTACTAAAATTGATTTGTTGCCATCTTTTAAACCAAGTACCTTTCCTGCTACAGCTGGTGTTTCAAGTTGAGAAATTTGAACAACTTTGTCTGCGAGCTTGTTTAAAATAGCAGTAACTTTAGCATCATCTAAATTGGTACCATCAGCATCAGCTTTATTATCTAGGTCAGTTTTCTTAGCAAAAGTAGTACCTACTTTTGTTTCAGAGATTTTATCATTGCCATCTTTAGCATCGAATATAGCTTCAACAACGTCTTTTTCTGCAGCTTTTGTTTTAAGATCTGCAGTTTTAACGAATGCAGTATCGGCAGCTGTTTTAGTGTATACCTTATCGGTAAAAACAGAAGAAGCAGTTATAGAATCCACAACAGCTTTTTCTGCAACTTTTGTTTTAAGTTCTGTAGCTTTAACGAATGCAGTATCAGCATCTGTTTTAGTATAAACATCTGCAGTATTAGCTTTATTATCTAGAGCAGATATATCTGCTTTCTTTCCTAGCTCAGTATTGACGTAATTCTTGTCAGCTTCGTTAGTTAGAGCGGCTGTGTCAGCTTTTTTTGCCAATTCATCATCTACATTTTTTTTAGTGTAAACATCTGCAGTATTAGCTTTCTTTCTTAGCTCAGTATCGACGTAATTCTTGTCAGTTTTGTTAGTTAGAGCGGCTGTGTCAGCTTTCTTTTTCAACTCATCATCCACACCTTTTTTAGTATATATACCTGCATTATTAGCACCTTTACTGAGTTCCGTTATCAATTTTCCTAAAAAATCTCCGTTAGTTGCAAGGTCTTCTATTGTATCTATTGTACTCAATTTGTCACTCAACGCCATATCACCCTCCGTTAATTATAAAAACCATAGAGTGCATAAAAATAATATAATTTCCGTAAATGCTAGATTTTGCATAAGATTTCCTTGAAACTTGTTGTTTCAGAATTCTCCTCTTGTAATCCAAGTGTGTAGCAGATGATGTGATGCAAGTAGCTGACACTGGTTTGATCGAAAATGTTGTATAGTGCACAATCAATTTTTCTGGATCCAAGTAGTCAAGCTACTTGGATGACAAGGGAGGGAGGCACTGGGATGACAGGAGAAGGTACTGGCCTGACAATCGTCATCCCGCTACTTGTTAGCGGCTAAGAGATACCGCGAATGAATCGCGGTATGACGTGTTGCTTGGGTCAGCTATACTTGCTTCCCTGTATTAGATGTAGGCCGAGTTATGATCGTGATAAACATGATCGCTTGCACAATCGAACATTTTCACAAAGCCATTCTCTAGATAAAGATTATATTCGAGATGTTGATCTGATAATACAATATTATCTTGCTCCCCTAAATTGAAATGACTTGAATCTGACAGCAATTCGTAATTTGGATTATCTATTTTACTAATGCTGCTTATTACTTTGCCATTACCACTTGATATAGCTAAACTATAACTATCACCATCCTTCATTATCTTGATGGACACCTTATCTTCAGGTAACACTATAAGTTTCTTTGTGCCACTATCGTGGATTACGAATTTGCCTTTTTCAAAATAGTATTTGTCTTCCGGCAAAGCACCAACCTTATATCCTGATTCAGCCAATTTGTGCCAAAACTTTAACACAGATTGCTTTTCTGCTCCTTCCGCTCTATCATACAAGGCTTTCACATCATTATAATCTATCGTTACATTTGCCTTGTGTTTTCCTTCTGAACCTTGATCATAGCTCTTTTCTATTTTCAAGATTGTGTCTTTTAGAATAATTTTTTCTTCATTGTGCTCATGTATTAGTGGTCTTTTAGGTGCTTCCAAACCACGCAATGAACCAGTGGTAGCTCTGTCTTCATTTACTTGCTCTATTTACTTGCTCTTTTGACTGCACTTCGTGTTCTTCGTCTAGTCGATCAGATTGAATATGATCAGACTCAATAGTGTTATCCTCAGTGCTTGAGTTAGTTTTTACCCAATTAGAAAACCCTTCTCCTTTTTGGATTTTCTCTGCTTCGCTTTGGTAGATTTTTTGCATCATCTCCTTGAAATAAAAACGACCATTCAGAGTTTTCCTATCTTCTGTTGCTGCATAAAGTAAATTATCAATGAAATTTGGATAAGTTTCTTCGATATATGCAATAACTGCTGCACCTGTTTGATAAGGATCGATGGCTCCTTTAACTATTCCTCTAGAGTATATTCCTTGTATTCCTCATTAACAAGTTTTGCGAAATCAGCCGGTTTTTCTCCTTCTGTTAGGTGTGTAACATATTCTGCTAACCCTTCCATTAAAACTTTACCAAGATCGAGCTTAGAAGTTAAGTAGAACGTTAACGCATGGACAAACTCATGCTTAATAACATAATTATAATCGTTATGATCGATTTTTCCATCATGGGTGAAATCACCATTATTCCTAGCTTTTTCAGCATGAGAGTACATATTACTGATATAGTTATTGTCAGAGGATTCTGCTGCACCACCACCTGGTATGTGAACGTCATGACCGCCACTTAAATATTTCTGATAGCTCTCCTTATTTTCAAACAGGAACAGCCTAAAATTAGCAACGTTTCCATGCGTTAGAAGTGGATTGTTATCTTTCTTTATTCCAAAGACTTCATTGAATGTTTTTACAGTTTCTTCTAGTGATTTTAGGAGACCTTCATTGTTGATAACACCATCGTTGTTTTGGTCAGTCAGATCTTCAAAACTTTTGTCCTGAAATAGGTCAATGTTTAGATTAAACTTATTGTCAGCATTGTCATCAGTAACGTTTAGATTTATTCTACCTTGGAATGTTAAACCTGTTTTTTGTTCATAATACTCACTTGACCTTGTTTCCTCCTGAACTTTTTTTATCCCTCCGAATTCACTTTCTGTTGGAGGTGTTATATCATACTTATTATATATCCCCTTAATTTGATCAATATTCATACTGGTGTGAACAAGTTCTTCAGAGATTTTCTCATATAATACATTATACTCTACATTTGTATATCCCTTATTTGCCGGATCGCTTAGCCATCCCTTGAGATTTCCCTCTGGATTATCTCTTAGCCAAGCTTTAAGCTCCTGATCGTAAGAACTATTTTTCAAATATTCTCTCATACTGTCTTCGCTTGACTTTGATCCATCAAGATTTTCAAGAACCCAGCTTCTTATAGATCCTTCCACCATCTTTTTGTATATGAATTTATAATACGCATCTGAATCCACAACGTAATTTTGGCAATCTTGATGGTTGACTGAATCCGCCCTTATATATGAAGCTTTAATATTAATCTGATCAGCCATATATCCGTGATCATGGGTTTTTACTGAATTTGTTTCGTAATTTACATAACATTTTGTGTCTTCCTTTGGTACAAGAGTAAGTAATTCATCCGTTGTAAACAAAGGAATACCTTTTTCCTTGCAGAAGTCATTTATTTCCTGAGTGGTAAAAGGTTTTTTTATCATCTTCTCAGAAATTTCATAATATAGTGAATTAAATTGCTCCACTGAAACATCCCCGTGAGCTTGTTTTTCACAAATCAATTTATAAAAAGCATGGTCATTTGTGATCTTTACGTCTTCAACAGATTGATCGTTTGCTCTAACCCTACCTGTTGTTTGTAACTCGTTCTTTATAACTCTAGTTTTACTATTTTGTATTGACATATAATTAGACATTTTACCCTCCATTTCATATTTAATTTTCAAATATATGTTTCAATATTAATATGATCTCTACTAAAAAAGTGTGAATTTTTATATTGGCATAATCTATATCTTAGTGAAGAAATATAAGTAATTAATTTAATATGAACAATATAAGATATAGCTTGACCACAAAAAAAATCTAAATTCTAACGTTACATTAGGATAGGGTAAGAATTTAAAAGCAAATTGACTTTTATTCCACCAAAGCACTATACTAAAACCACGATGGGTAATTAGCTCAGTTGGTAGAGCACTTGCTTGACGTGCAAGCGGTCGCTGGTTCGAACCCAGTGTTACCCACGTTTTTGTTCATGAAAAGATTTTATATGACAGCAGTGCATAACGGCAAACACTCAGCAGCGCAGTCCAAGCGCTTAATCTATTCCATAATAATAGTTGCGATAACAATGCTTATGGAAATAGCAGGTGGAATAATTTCACATTCGCTTGCTCTATTATCAGATGCAGGGCATATGCTTACTGACCTCTTTGCCTTAGTTTTAAGCTGGTTAGCACACAAATTTTCAGCTAAGAAATCTGATTTGCAAAGGTCATACGGGTATCACCGGTTGCAAATAATTGCAGCATTTGTTAATGGTTTAACTTTATTCTTTATTGCAGTAATTATTATAATTGAGTCAATAAAAAGATTTATTTTTCCGGTAAATGTTGAGTGGAAAGTAATGTTAGTAATTGCTACACTTGGCCTGATCTCTAATATCATAGTCTTTTTTATATTACATAGTAAATGCGAGAGCAATATAAACATAAAAAGTGCTGTACTACACGTTATAGGAGATATCTTAGGTTCTGTAGCTGCTATACTTGCATCTGTAATCATCATGCTTACTGGATGGCAAATGGTGGATCCGATTTTATCGGTATTTGTCAGTGTAATCATTTTGAATAGTGGCTACAAAATTCTAAAGAATTCTTGCCACATACTTCTTGAAGGCACACCTGAAGGGATATCTACTGAGGAAATAAAAAGTAAGATCACATCAGAATTACCTGAAGTGATAGATGTGCACCACATACATGCATGGTCACTGTCTGATAATTATTTTATAATTACCATGCATGCCAAAGTAAAGCAAGATGCACAACACACTGATATTTTGTATGAGATAAAAAAAATACTATTAAATAGGTTCGAGATAGCACACTCTACAGTCGAGATCGAATACGATGAGTGTGCGGATAATAAAATACTTAAACATTGACGTTTTAAATTATTATGCTATTACTAGAGTGTAATGATGTAAAAGGTAGGCTATGATAGGCATTTTTCAACTGCAATTTCCTTCAAAAGATTCTAGTAGACTGAAATTCGCTAGTTATTTTGGAAATCTCGTTGCGTTAAGTATTTTAGTTAATCCTGCTAACGCGTTCTTGTTCTTTGCTACTATATTCTTTAGAGCTGAGATAAAAACTTTTTACACTTACAAAGAAATAAAGGCCGCAAAGCGTGAGAAAATAACCAAAAAAGACTATTGGGAGATATTTTTTAAGAATAACATGATAAAGCTAGTATCTTTCTTCTTGTTTTCAGCATTTATAACATATCTCACTTTTACAACTACTTTCTTACTAATTTCGTTTCTGGCAACGATACCACTCGCAATGGTGTTAATTCTATTGCAGAGTGAGCTAAGACCAAAAGATTTTAACCCATTTACGCTGCTTAAAGCTTCTATAAATTTCTTTTTGGAAGGCGTAAAAGAAAATGTACGAGCTAGCGTTAATAAGCTCGATAATGCTTATGAACATTTACTCCCTCATCAATTAAATGATGATATCATTAAAAATATTGATAAATTAAAAGATAAGTATGGTGAACAAGTACCTGAAGACGTAATCAAAAACGATGAATATATTCAATTCATTAGATATATAGATAGTTCATATGAGTTTAGTAATGAAGATAAAGGAAGAGTAATTGCATTTTTAAATGACTTTTGCAAAGATGATCAAAAGCATAGCTCTGGTTTCACAGGTGGGCAGATTTTACTTCTAGTTCTGAGAGCCTGCAATGATGGAGATAGAGAAGCTGCAAAAAATAAAAAAGACGCGTTAATTACAAACTTGCTTGATAGCCAAACTTTCTCTAGAAAAGAGCGTATTCCTAACACCTGCTTTACCGGTATTGTTTATAGGATGTTAAGTACATTAGAAGGTACTCATCCTGATCCGGAAATTAGATTTACTACTCCACAGCAAATATCAATTTCAGAGGCAGAAAATGAAGCACGTAAGTTTATGTTAGACAGGTTAAAAAACAAGAAAAACAGTAAAGAAATTCTTAAGGCTTGGCATACAGTTCAAAATAACCATAAAGATAATGAAAATCAGAAGATAGTTGATGATTTTATTTCAGAGGTAAGTATTCCTTTAATGAGAAAATTATTGAGTTTTTTTTCTCAATATAGTGAACAAATTGTGCTGACGTTGATGAAAAATATTAGCTCTATAGGGTTAAATAAATTACAATGTTTTGAGCTGGTTCAGCACATGAGAAATAAACTGCAGGAGCATGGTTTAGGTGATCAAGAAAGTTTACTCGAAAACATCGGAGAAAAAGTCTTTCTAGAGCTTTTAAACCAAAATTTACTCAAGACAGATTTTTTCCTCAAGGGTTCGTCTTTGGATGAAGCTAAGAAAATAGCTGACACAATAATAGTGGAAGAAGTGAAGGAATTTAAATTAAAAGCTGAGGGGACTATTGAGGGTCAAGTGGTTAGGATATTAGATGGATTAAGGTTTCTACCACAAGAAAAAAAACTCTATAGAGTATATTCAGAACTCAGTCGAAATAACGAAAATGATAAGGAAAAAATAAAGAAAATTTTGCAAGAAAGGTTAGAAGTAACAAAAGCAGCAATGGATGAAATGTTAAAAGAAGGAGCTTCACATAAGTTAGAGTTAGAAATTGAAAGTGTATATGAAGGAAATAAAGATCACGTTACTCAACTTTATAAAAAAATAAAAGAAGCGAAGCAAAGATTTATTGAAGATGGTCTTTTGACAACACAAGAAATAGATAAAATAGTAAAAGAAAGAATAATAACTTTGAATAATGAAGCAAGGATAATACCATCAAGCAATTTATCTCGTGGTTTAAGTATTAGTAATTTAACAACACACCACTTATAAAAATTTATGCTCCTTCCCTTGCAGAAGATTCACAATGTTTCTGTAGTGCTTCAAGAAAATCAATATTGCTATAACCAATAGCACAAAAAGTAACTCCTTTTGAAGAAAGAATGATGCTATAACAGTTACTGCAGTAGCCGTCAAGGAAGCAAGGGAAGAATATCGAAAGGTAAAAAACACTGCTAGCCAAACAAATATAAACACTAATGCCACAGGTATGTTAAACGCTATCAACACTCCCAGAGTTGTTGCAACTCCTTTGCCTCCTTTAAATTTTAGCCAAATAGGAAACATGTGCCCTAAAACTGCTAAAATTGCAGATACATATATATAAAAATCGTTATTATCACAAAATTGTTGTGCTATATAAACGGCGATGAATCCTTTCAAGGAATCCAGAAATAATGCCAGAGCAGCAAGACATTTATTTCCTGTTCTTGCAACGTTTGTAGCGCCAATGTTGCTTGAACCTACTTCTCTTAAGTTTATCCCTTTCATTCTTGTAATGATTAAGCTAAACGGTATTGAACCTAATATGTAGGATAGTGTAAGGACTATAACTAACACAGGTAAAATTTACTGATTAATAATCGCAAAATTTCGTCATCCCGCTGCTTGTTAGCGGGATCTATGCTGAGATACCGCGAATAAATCGCGGTATGACGTAGGGAAATCTCACTTATTATAGCTATACCTCTCCGCATATGCCAAAATTTAATTAATTTTATTATTCCTCAGCCTTTTTAGGTAGCACTGAACTTCATCGTTAATCTGATTACTAAACAGTATAAGCGCTGTCATGTTGATGAGAGCTAAACAAGAGAACAAAGTTCCACCGATATTGGCAATAGCCATTATATCTTTAGAAAGACCAGAAAAAAACGCTACAATTATTACTGCTATGCGGTATATCACTATACTTTTTGCACCGAATAAATATAGCCACCCCATTTCACAACAATATACAAACGAAATTACTGAAGAAAATGCAAACAAAGGTGCAGCTATGGTTAAAAGTATAGGAAACCATGAAGAAACAGTTTCAAATGCCTTTTGAGTGATTAATATCCCTTCACCAACACTAGTCTGGTATGCACCTGTTATTACTATCGTTATTCCAGTTAAACAGCAAGTGAGCATTGTATCAAAACACGGTTCTATCATAGCAACAAGCCCAGTTCTTACTGGTTCTTCATCTTTAGTTGTTGCATGAATAATTGCAGCAGAGCCGACACCAGCTTCGCTGGCAAAAATTGCTCTTTGAATTCCAGCAACAAATGCTCCTACCATCCCTCCGCCAACAGCATTAAAATCTATCATGCTGGAAAATAATATCTTAAATGTGTGACCAAGATTGTGGATATTAAATCCAATAATAATAAGGCAGCTACATATATATATGAGTGACATAATAGGCACTAGTGCAGAAGATACTCTAGCTATCCTTTTAATTCCGCCAATAATCACTAGAGCAAGCAGCGCAGAGATTATGGAAGAAAGAAACAAAGAGTGACCATCTACCCAACTTGAATAGCCAGATAATATTGAAACCATTTGGTTGGTTTGAAACGCTACACTTCCACCAAGACCTGATAATACAAAGAATACTGCATATATTGCAGCTAAAACAATACCAAGTTTTTTAAATCCAAATTCCTCCAGACCATTCTTTATATACTGAAAGGGACCACTAAACAATTGCTCCTGATCTTCTGTTCTATGTCTAAATGCTAAAGTCACTTCGGCAAATTTTGCTGACATACCAAAAAAACCTGTAATCATCATCCAAGGCACCGCTCCTGGCCCTCCCATTGAAACTGCAATTGCGACTCCAGCAACAGTTCCAAGGCCTACTGTGCTTGAAAGTGCAGTCATAAATGCCTGAAAATGCGTAATATGACCATCATGGTGATTCGTGTCATATTTTCCACATAAAATAGCAAACGCATGCTTAAACATTCTTATGTTGAGAAACTTAAAGCGTAAGGTTAAAAACACATAACCAAAGGATAGTAGAAGAAGTATGAACGGTATATAAAAGATTTTGAAAAACAGCACTTCATTCATGAAGTTATTTATTCCATTCAACACAGCGTCATAACTTCCGTAAAAACCTGAAGCAGCATACGCATCATTAAATAATAGGCAAAATAACACCATACAAAGTAATCTATAAATCATGTTAATATCCTTTAGAATTGTAATAAGAATCTATTGTATTCAAAACTTCTCTTCTCAGTAGATATATTGCAACAGCATTTGGAATCATAAGGCACATGAACAAACTGTCGCCTAGGTAAGATATAAGTTCTATATTTTTCGACATACAACTAATATACACTGAAACCACTATAAGAATTTGGAACGGTATCAGTATTTTTTTATTACCAAATAAATACAGCAGAGCAACTTCACAGTAGTAACAATAAGCTATTATTGTAGAAAATGCAAAGGAAAACATCATTAGCGGAAAAACTAACTTGCTGAACAAGGGCAAAGCTGTTGAAAATACCAAGCTAATTAATGTAATATCACCCACGTTATCAGTGCTATGCATACCAGTGATAATTATCACAATACCAGTCAAAAATGAGATTAATATTGTATCTATAAGTGGTGCAATCATTGCAACGCACCCAACTTTAATTGGATCTTCTTCTTTTACAGCTGAATGTGCTATAGCTGCTGTTCCGGTACCTGCTTCGTTAGCAAACACTGATCTTCTCACTCCGGCTATTAATCCGCTCAATACTCCGCCTCCTATAGCTGATTTGTTAAAGATGTCTTGGAATATTATGGATAAAGCATTCAGCAAATTACTTCCGTTCATACAAATTAAATATATACACATACCCACATATAGCACTATCATGATTGGTGCTAAACCTGTTGAAACAAAAGCAATACGCTTTATTCCTCCCAATATTACAATTAAGACGAGCAGGGATATAATAACAGATGCATTGTATTCAAAGAGGTTGGTTGATAATGCTGCAATTTGATTTGCTTGAAATGGTATGCCGCCTAAAATCATTGTAATAAGCAGCATAATCGCATAAGTAAGGGCAAGAAATCTACCAGTTTTTGCAAATCCAATTTTTGCAAGCCCGTACTTCATGTAACAAAAAGCCCCGCCAGTTGCATTTTCAGAGCGATAGGTAAATGCAAGCACCACCTCGGCAAACTTTATCGACATACCAAGTATTCCGGTAATTACCATCCAAAAAACTGCACTTGGCCCCCCTATTGTGATAGCTATTACAACTCCTGATATTGTTCCAAGACCAACTGTTCCTGAAATTACTGTTGCAAACGCTTGAATATGAGTGATTATGCCATTGTTATTGTGATTACACTTTAGATTGAATAGCGTCTGTATTCCATGCTTGAACAATCTAAAGTTAGTGAATTTGAATTGGATGGTACAAAAAACTCCAGTTGCAATTACCCAAATAATTATAAATGGAATGTTGAATATCTTTATGTACAGAAATGAATTTAACAGTTCACTTATTTTTACAATCATGTTGCTCACTACTTTTTATTACAACTTATAGCTAACGAGCTTTATACGAGTAATATATATAAAGCCCAGTGCTTACTGGAATAGTAAGTACATACACTACACCTAAAATTGGTAGCGTTATCCAGGGCTTACTGATGAAAAATATAATAAGTACTCCAAAAAATGACACAAATATATAGGATAGGCTTTTGGGAACATAAATATATTTTGCAGAGAAAGTTGGAATGTGACTTATCGAAAAAAATGAAATGGCCAGAAAGTAACAAGCTACGTTTCTTGTGTTAAAAAATCGCTCTATGAGAAGTAAGTATTCACTCCCATGAGATTGAAAGGTAATAATTATTGGTAACAAAGAAAGTAAAGCACACACTGGAGCTGGAACACCAGAAAAGAAAAATTTTTCCCAGTGTGATTGTCCTGAGTGTAGCGAAACGTTAAATCTTGCAAGTCTTATTGATATGCAGATTACGTATATCATTACTAAAATCCAACCTATGACTTTTATTTCGTTTAGCTTCCAAAAATACAAAAGAAATGCAGGCGCTGCACCAAAATTTAGAAAATCTGCAAAAGAATCAAGCTGGGCTCCAAAATCGCTAGTTGATTTTAGAATTCTAGCTATTCTGCCATCCATTCCATCTATTATTGCTGCAATGATGATAAAAATTACTGAGAATTCCCATTGTTCATTAAATGTAAATTTAAGTGAAGTGAGACCAGAACATAAACCCAATAAAGTTATAAAGTTTGGGAATAATTTAGTAATAGGTAAGAATCTACTGTTACTTCCATCGTTATTCATATAACGTCAAAAGTAAGCTTCTCTTGAACGTTTTCCTTATTTAAGTTTGCTATAATTGTTTCACCACCAATAACAGTTTGCCCTTCTGAAACTCTGACTTCTGTATCAGCAGGAACATAAATATTCACTCTACTACCAAATCTTATAATTCCAAACCTTTCACCTGCTTTCACATTCTGGGATACTCCTAAATTACAAACGATACGACGTGCAATTAATCCAGCTATTTGCTCCACAATAATTTCTTTTTCCTTTTTGTATTCAATCACAACAACCTGCTTTTCATTTTCATTACTAGACCTATTGCTCATTGCGGATACAAACTTGCCTTTTTTATAATTCATTTCCTTTATCGTACCAGATATTGGTATACGGTTCACATGGACGTTCAAAACACTTAAAAATATGCTAACAAGCATGAACTTCTTCTCTTCCCCATTTTCTGCCGATAAAGGATAATTAACTTCTTCAATTTTTGAAATCACACCATCAGCAGGACTTAATATAAGATCCTTATTGTTTGGTACAGCTCTTGCTGGATCGCGAAAGAAATAAGTACACAATAATGTCGGAAACAAGCACGTAACACCAAACCCCCAAGATATAGAGAATGCTATACACGTTACTATAAAGGCAACGACTATAAATAAATAACCTTCCCTGTTTATATTAGGTAAACTAAAACACATAATCTTATTCACAATGACCTATTGTTAATAATTTATCATTTATAATTTCTCATGAAAAGCTTTTTTTAACTGCTTCAGCAAAGTCTTCTTGATACAAGGTAACATTACAGATTAGCACACACCGTCATACTGTAACAATCCATCCAACACAAACTAAGTTTAGATCAGAACACTGATTCTTCTAAAAGTTGCTCACTATCCTCGTCTATTATGATAGAATTATCATGATTTCTGAGTAAATCTCTGATTTTTGTTTCTATTTCATTTGTGACTTCTTTTTTTGTTTTTAGGTAAGTTTTTACATTCTCTCTTCCTTGTCCAAGACGTGTGTTGTTATATGAATAGTAAGCACCTGCTTTTTCAAGCACACCAAGCTTTGCTCCCATATCTATTATTTCTCCAAGTTTTGATATACCTTCATTGTACATTATATCAAATTTCGCTTCTCTAAATGGAGGAGCAACTTTATTTTTTACAACTTTAACTCTTGTTTCATTGCCTGTAATATTTTCTTTGTCTTTTATTACACCAACTTTTCTTATGTCAAGCCTTACAGAAGTATAGAATTTTAATGCATTTCCACCCGTGGTAGTTTCAGGATTTCCATACACTACTCCTATTTTCATACGAATTTGATTAATAAATATCAATATACAGTTCGCTTTTGAAACGGCAGAGGTTAGCTTTCGTAGCCCGTGACTTAGAAGCCTTGCTTGCAGCCCCATATGTTGATCACCCATATCACCTTCAATTTCAGCTCTTGGAGTTAACGCTGCAACAGAGTCAATAACTATCACATCAACCGCACCAGAACACACTAAGTACTCAACAATGTGTAATGCTTGTTCCCCAGTGTCTGGCTGCGAAATTACTAAATCATCAGTGCTTACCCCAAGTTTACGAGCATATAAGACATCCAATGCATGTTCTGCATCGATAAATGCGCATGATCCTCCTTTTTTTTGTGCTTCAGCAATCACATGCAAGGCAAGAGTGGTTTTACCAGAACTCTCAGGACCAAATATTTCAATTATACGTCCTTTTGGCAGACCTCCAACACCTAGAGCCGAATCAAGCGCAATTGATCCTGTGGATATTGTGTCTATTTTCTCTACAGGGTTTTGCTTCAACTTCATTATTGCACCTTTACCAAATGCTTTTTCAATCTGGCTTATTGCGTTATCTAGCGCTTTTTGTTTATCATTATTTCTTTCTTCTGAGTTGTTTGCCATGAATCATTTATTAACTTGTATAACTTTCATGATAATCGAACGTGAACAATCTGCCAAGGGTTTTTTAATAATGAAGAACGTTATCGTAGAAAAATTAGCTACCTAAATTATATTAAGATAGAAAGTTAGATAGACTCTGCAGTGCGATACAAAATAACGATAGAATACAATGGTAGTAGTTTCTCTGGCTGGCAGAAGCAGCAACATTCTGCTCATTCAATCCAGGAAGCCATAGAAAATGCTATATTTAATTTTAGTGGTGAGAAAGTTACTTTGTACTGTGGTGGCAGGACTGATGCAGGGGTTCATGCTTTAGGACAAATTGCTCATTTTGATATGGAAAAGGAATTTGAGCTTTATAGAATAAGAAACGCAATAAATTATCATTTAAAATCAATTCCCATAGTCGTGCTTAATGCAGAAGTTGTAGATGATGCGTTTCACGCACGGTTTTCAGCAAAAAAAAGACATTATGAATACAGAATAGTTAATCGCTATGCTCCTGCCGCTCTGGAGACAGGTTATGTATGGCAAGTGTTTAACCCACTTGATGTAAATATTATGTATGAAGCTGCTAAACATCTACTTGGAAAACATGACTTTTCAAGTTTTCGTTCAAAAGATTGTCAAGCCGCAAATCCGATGAGAACAATTGATGATATCGATATAATACAAAATGGGAATCATATACACATCAAAATATCTGCTATTTCCTTTTTACATAACCAAGTGAGGATCATTGTGGGTACTTTAGTTGAATTTGGAAAAAATAGAACCAATCCGCAAGAAATGCTAAATATATTAAACCAATGCAAAAGAAATGCCGCTGGAGTTACTGCACCACCTTTTGGCTTATATTTGGTAAAGATAGATTACTAATTTGATAAAAAATAATCCTGAGCCCTTAAGTTCTCATTGGCATCACTACATATAATACACTTGAATCGTCTTCATCAGTGATAATTGTAGCACTATTACCATCGGCTAAGCTAAACTTACATTTATTTTTTATGCAGAATAGAACATCAAGCAAATAACGCGAGTTAAACCCTATTTCTATAAGAGCTTCATTGTAGTCCACTTCTATGGATTCAGTTGCATCACTGCACTCTTGAGAGTTTGAATGCAGAGTCAGCAGCTTTTCTTGTAGTGAGAATTTAATGGATTTTACTTTATCAGATACAACAACGGAAACTCGATCTATAACATCTGAAAGTTTTTTACTTTCAATAATCATATGCTTATCTTGAGATGCTGGAATAACTGCTTTATAATTTGGAAAAGTCCCATCTATTAATTTTGATATTAGAATATATTCACCGCATGTAAACTTGATTTTTCTGTCTGAAAGTTTTATATTAATCTCATTACAATCATCCAATACTTTCAATAGCTCCATAACAGTTTTACGTGGAATGATCACACCAAATTCGCCATTGATGTTCCCAGGCTTTGGTCTCTTTATACATGATAAACGATGACCATCAGTTGCAACGCAGTACAGAAACTGTTTGTCTGTATGTAGATATATTCCATTTAAATTATACCTTGTATCATCTAGTGATACAGCAAATTTTGTTTTAGTTAATAAGTCTATCAGGTCCGTATTTAGTAGAATAAAATCATGTTTATAATTGTCTTCTTCAAGAGCAGGAAAGCTGCTTGAAACTACATTCGGTAAAGAAAAGTTTGCATTTCCGCAAGACATCAATAATTTTCCTTGGTTGTTTACTTCAAAATTGACATCCAAATCAGCGGGTAACTTCTTCACTATGTCATGTAAAGTATGCGCTGAAATTTTTACTTCTCCTTCTGTTAATACGGTTGCAGCAAGTGAGGCAAACATTGAAATGTCAAGATCAGTTGCCATTAATTTTATGCTGCCGTGTTGTGTTTTGATATTTATACATGCCAAAACATCTATTGCATTACGCCTTTCAACCACTCCACTTACTCTGGATAATGTATTTAAAAGACTTGTGCGGCTCACGCTAAAACGCATCTGCTCGCACACAGAATTTTGCTTTTTGATTTCTGTATCTACACCTGCAACCTCTGACATTGCTAACTCTCAAAAATATATTTTAAATGATATCCACATCACATATAAAGTAAAATGCTATTTATATTTCCATTGAAAGAGTAGTCTAGTTTATACTATAGCTGGGTATTCTGTTACAATGATTTACTTTGTATGGCATAAATCATGCATTTTTTGATACGCTTTTTGAAAACCAAGTAGGGAATAAGTATCATCAATGGTCACTGTTTTTGTTTTTCCATTAACTACCATTGATAATCCCTGCTTCATTTTTAGAATGAGATCTTGATCTATTTTTGTATGCTCCGCCCACGCAAAACTTCCCTGTATTATAGGCAGTGTATATTTAATTTTTTTGTCGATATTGAGAGCTACAGGCTCCTTATCATACTGAAAACCAGAGGTAACGCTTACCTCATCTGCTTTTTTATCAACATAACTGACCATTACATACGGCTTGCGATTGGTTGTATAATGCTCTCTTTTTGTCTTAGGGTAAGATACAATGTAACACACTTTCTCTCCATCTTCTGATGCAGTATATACAAGCCAGTCTTTGTATTTTTCCTTCAATTGCACATCACTAACCGATGCAAAAGCGCCTATTGAAAAAAACATTAGAAATATAAAAAAACTACGCATGCAAACCAAAATTCAAACTTTCAGATTGTATATATCGTTTTACCTTAGCCATCGCCTGCTCAGCTAACTGTCTTATTCTTTCTCTTGAAACACAATATTTTTTACTAAGTTCATCCAGAGTTTGAGTGTTTTCACACAAGTATCTACTAATAAAAATGTCTCTTGCCCTTTCGTTAAGGCTTGCTAGTGCATTGTTTAAAATTGTTTCTTTTAATTCTTTTTCTTCATGATTCTGATAGGTTGCTTCTTGACTGACCAAGTTACATGGGATCATATCTTGCAACTCCCTTTTAGAGTCATCACCTATTTTTATGCAATCGTTTAGCGACTGATCCTTGCAAGCCAAACGGTAATTCATCTGCAGAACGTCTCCTTCGGATACAGAAAGCTCATTAGATATTGCTTTTATTTCTTCATTGCTTAAAGTTTCCCTGTTTGTATACTGTAAAATTCTTTTTTTTATTTTACGTAAACTAAAAAATAGTCTTCTTTGTGCTTGCGTTGTGCCTATTTTCACGAACGACCAAGATTTCAATATAAAATCTTTCATTGAAGCTTCAATCCACCACACTGCATAAGTTGAAAAACGAAACCCTAAATCAGGATTAAACTTTTTCACTGCATGCATTAAACCCAGATTCCCTTCCATGACCAGGTCCATCAACAATAGTCCATAATTTTTGAATTTCATTGCAATTTTTACTACCAAATTCAAATGGCTGGTAATCAATTTATGAGCAGAAGAAATATCCTTATATTGGTTCCAATTTTTTGCTAATCGTACCTCTTCCTCTTGAGACAGCATAGGAAATTTTTGCACTCTAGCAATATATTGCATGAGATTGGTTCTGCTATCAACACATAAGCTTGCCATTGGGGTCAACATAACAACTTAAATTAAAACTTCATATATATAATATATTGATTTTCCAGCAAAAATTCAAGCTTTGATTTGAAAAAAGTACAAACCTTCTATCTAATTGGGATCTTAAAAACGATAAGCCCCAGCATCAGCTACCTGGGTAACACTATATATGACATCCTGCGAGCGTGTAATGATGAACATTATAGTTTAAATACGTAGTAAGTGGTGTCATCCCAGCACTCCTTTTTTTGTCATCCAAGTGCCTATTTCTTTGTCATCCCAGTGCTCCTTTCTCGTCATCCCAGTGCCCAGACTACTTGGATCCAGGAAACTTAACTCTACACCAAGTAAATGTACAATAAGAACTAGATTCCAGCGTCATGCGCTGGAATAACACCCTTGGTGGTAACAACTAAAGAAAAATATCAACTAGGTTTATAGTCTATCACTACTGTTTTTGCAATTTTATCGTGAAGAAATTGTTTACGCTGGTCAAGGATTGCAAATAATATGATTAAGATTGATACAACTATGAATAGACTAGAAATATTGAATAGTGTGTAGCAGATTATAAAATATAATACTCCAAAAACCGCTGTTCTGCTTATTGCTTGTATTAGAGTGATTTTTTCAAGTGTATTTTCATCTTTTACACGCATGCGAAGTAACAATTGTCCTGGAGTATCACCAAATTCTATTATCGTAAATACATAAAATATTAATTCCAATATCAACCCTATTACTTGTATAGTTACTGCTTTATCTAAAATCATTTCAGTTACATTGAGTGATAGAGAATATGCTAAAGTAAATCCAATGATAAATCCGATAACAAACCCCATTCCCTGTGCTAAAATATAATCGATTGCAAATGCAAAAATACGTCTTGTAATCCCTGCATAACTTACTTTAGTATCCATATACTTTCCATATTTTGCAATGCTATAGCCAGTATAAAAGTTCATTATTAAATAACCGTAAATATGCTATTTTAGCAACATTGACCCACTCTATCATTTGAATTAACATTAAATCATTTACAGTTAAGGAAGTTATGTCAACACCAATCACAGTTGCGTATGGCGATGGTATCGGCCCAGAAATTATGGAAGCAGTGCTGTCGATATTGCGTGAAGCAGAAGCGAAGATCTCAATAGATATTATTGAAATAGGGGAGCGTGTTTATAGTAAGGAATGGTCTCACGGAATTTCTCCAAGTGGTTGGGAATCTATTGAAAGAACAAAGATATTACTCAAATCTCCGACAACAACTCCGCAAGGCAAAGGGCACAAGAGCTTGAACGTTGCACTGAGGAAGAATTTAGGGCTATATGCAAACATCAGACCATGCATTTCATATCATCCTGTTATAGAAAACAAATTTGGTAAGTTTGATATCGTAGTAATACGCGAAAATGAAGAAGATGTTTACACCGGAATAGAGCATAGGCTCACTGGTGACTCGTACCAATGCACTAAAATTATTACTAGGTCTGGCTCAGAGAAGATATGCAGGTATGCTTTTGAATACGCGAAAAAACACAACAGAAAAAAAGTAACTTGCCTGACTAAAGATAACATAATGAAAATGACTGACGGAACTTTTCATGCAGCGTTTGATCGCATTGCAAAGGAATACCAGGACATAAAGGCAGAACATTATATAGTTGATATTGGAATGGCACGTGTTGCAACAGAACCGGAGAATTTCGATGTTATAGTAACTGAGAACTTGTATGGCGACATATTATCAGATATAGTGGCACAAACCTCTGGCTCTGTGGGGCTTGCAGGAAGTAGTAATATTGGCAACGAATACGCGATGTTCGAAGCAGTGCATGGTTCTGCTCCTGATATTGCAGAAAAAAATATAGCTAATCCTTCTGGTCTTTTAAATGCCGCAGTGCATATGTTGGTCTATATCGGTCAAGTGAGTACTGCAAAACTAATTTACGATGCATGGCTCAAGACTTTAGAGGATGGGATACACACTGCTGATTTATATAAGGAAAAAAGGAACAAACAAAAAGTTGGGACCAAAGAATTTGCAGAAGCTGTTATAGATAATCTAGGAAAGAAACCTGCAACATTATCTGAACTTATAATTAGCAGTGATTTAGATAGTAAAATAAATAAAGTACAAGACAATTACGAACAAGATTACAAAGTTAAAAAGCTAGTGGGTAGCGATATAACGCTTGCTTGGAACAAATCCAACAATTTTGATCAAATAGTAGGATTATTTGAATCAAGTGATCCTAAGATTATAGCGATATACTCAAAAGGCCTTGCGATTTGGCCAGGGAATTCAGAGTCTTCAAGCGACCAAATAACCTGTAGGTTTATTGCAAATAATGAAAAGAAAACTATTACAAATAGTGATGTAAATAACCTACTAATCAAACTCGAAGAAAATAGCTTTGACGTAGTAAGAATGGATAAGTTGTATTTATATGATGGAAAAGAGGGTTTCTTCTCTTAGTGGGTGCTTGATATTTTTATGCTTGTGTGAAACATTAAATATATTATACTAATAACATCGTGTATTTATGTGAGGTGTAGTAATGAGTCAACATTTTAAGTTAACTAGTTAGGAGTTTTATGATAATAATGATCTGTTTAACGTACTAGAGATAAAAGCTGAACAAATTGTAGGTAAGGATTATCAAGTTCTTAGCAAATTTCTGAAAAAACAATATAATAAATTGATACTTGTAAACCATCCTGACAAAGGTGGAGACAAAAATAGATTTGATCAGATTTATAAAGCTTATCAAGAGCTAAAAAAGTACATTGAACCTTTAGAGTTAGGAAATCCTTGTGTTAAAGTCAGTGTTGGTGCTGAAAGTAATGGACGTTTAACAGCACGTGAATTTCATTATAGAAAGAAGCTGTTCGATACACTAGGGATTGGTGAAGAAGCTATAGGTAAAGATTTTGATAAATTAATCTCTATATTAAAAAAGAATGATCGTTCGTTTGAAGAGGATTTCAAATATTGTTTTTTAAGAGATGCTTTGAGCAATCTTTCTAGATTGTTGAACCCTGGCGAGCTTAATAAACGCTTATCAAAACCTAGTATGCGGCTATTTCTTTATATTTCTCCTCTAGAAGAAAAGAGAAGCCTAATTGAAGAAGATAAAAAAGAATTAGCGTTAAGATTTATAGAACGTAAAAATGCTTTACTATCTAATACTCAACGAATCAAAATGTATCTTTTATTTTCATCAACCTGGATTACAACAGCCTATTTCTATTTCTCATACTTCTTAATGATGCCATCTAATAACGCTTTCATAAACCCGTACTTGCTGCTAGTAATACCATTGAGTGTGGTGATGAAAAACGTTTTAGATTTGCTAGAAATGCATTATGCAAAAAAATACGAAGATTCTAAAATTTCCACTGATGAGTTCATAAGTAAAATGCATTATATTCAATCAAGCCGTAAGCTTTTCGTTTTTTATCCTTTATCTGCTTTTTCTATTTATTCACTGATAGCATATTTTACTTCTAATAATCTTACTGTTGGTATAGTAATATTTGGTACTCTACTGTCTTTGACTCTTCTGATTACTGAAGTTATAGCTCCTGTTTTCTCAAAAGGCTGTGAAATATATGCTGAAAGGCACACAAAAGATTTACTAGAAGAGGATCCAAGAAATAGGGTACAAAAGGAAACCGACCTGTTAGGATGGTATGATCCACGAAAACTGTTAATGCCAATTGTTATGCCTCTTGTTAAAAAGTGTTTTGCGGAAGTGGCAAGTGAATTTGCTGAGAGGAATTTTGATGAGGTAAAAACTGATATGTCTGATGTTAATGCTGAAGGACTATCTAAGCCTAAAGGAATTGAATTTGCACAGCAACCAGTGTAGTATAAGCTTTTAGCTCTATGCATGGACTCAAAAAAAGTAGAACTGATATTTGAAAAATTCAAGCAATCAAATCCTGCACCAAAAATAGAGCTGAATTATACCAATGATTTTACGTTATTAGTTGCGATAGTTCTATCAGCGCGAACAACTGATATAAGCGTTAATAAAATTACAAAGGAGTTATTTAGTATCACTGATACGCCAGAAAAAATGCTGAGTTTTGGGCAGAGTGAGCTAAGAAAATGCATAAGCAGTATTGGTTTATATAATTCCAAAGCAAAAAATATAATCGGGCTCAGCAAAATATTGATTGAGAGGTACAATAGCAAAGTGCCTACTAATTTCGATGATTTGGTATCTTTACCAGGGGTTGGAAGAAAGAGCGCTAATGTGTTCTTAAATTCAGGGCTTGGCATTCCAACATTGGCAGTTGATACTCATGTTTTTAGAGTTAGCAATAGAATTGGGCTTGTGAAAGAAAAAGATGTACTTAAAACAGAGCAGTCTCTTTTGAATGTAGTGCCAAAAAAATACCTACTTTATGCTCATCATTGGCTAATTTTGCATGGTAGATATGTTTGCAAAGCGCAAAAACCTTCGTGTGAAACATGCATAATACATGATTTATGTGAGTTTGAATGCAAGAGATATAAATTCTAGCACACTATCTTGTCACTCACAACTGTACGAACGTTGTAGTTTGGGCCACCAGTGGAGTGTCATTCCAGCGCTCCTTTCTCATCATCCT
Source organism: Wolbachia endosymbiont of Drosophila tsacasi (assembly GCF_028982115.1). Classification (NCBI taxonomy): domain Bacteria; kingdom Pseudomonadati; phylum Pseudomonadota; class Alphaproteobacteria; order Rickettsiales; family Anaplasmataceae; genus Wolbachia; species Wolbachia endosymbiont of Drosophila tsacasi. The sequence continues at coordinate 32,875 of NZ_JAPQLJ010000041.1, forward strand.
AGTGCCTATTCCTTTGTCATCCAAGTAGCCCCTTTTTTGTCATCCGAGTAGCTTGACTACTTGGATCCAGGAAACTTAACTCTACACCAAGTAAATGTACAATAAGAACTAGATTCCAGACTGGAATGACACCCTACTTAACCGTCATACCGCCGCGGTATCTCTTATCCGCTAACAAGAGATCCCGCTGCGGGATGACGGTTGTCGTTTAGCTATAAACATTAAGAAATTTACCAAATAAAAAAAAGGCAAAAGAAGCCCTGGTCATTGTCTATTTTCTGTATTGGCGTTTTTTAAGTCTTAAACACTGCAATTTAGCTGCTTTTAAATGCAACTAACCTTAGCTTTAATATTTAAGAA
>NZ_JAPQLJ010000042.1:0-60505 GCF_028982115.1 Wolbachia endosymbiont of Drosophila tsacasi
AAAAATAAGACGCCAACTACGTTGTTTTCTTGCTGTTTAATCTGCACAGATGAAGATAACTGAATACCTTCAGTTTCATGGTAAGGGGGCTGGCGGGGTTTGTCAAGTAAGTTTTTTTGTTTCATTTAAATTGCTTGCAACCTTCTTATACACTCGTCCTTACCAAGAATCACCATGATATCGATGATTCCAGGTGCATCCATTACTCCAGTTATAGGGGCACGTAATGAGTGGTATACACCGCTTACTTTCATATCATGTGATTTTGCACATTCCTTGATCTGAGAAGATAAAAAAACCTTATTCCAATTTTCATCACCGATCTTTGACAGAAATGATGCGAGTAACTTAATTATATTGAGGTTAGATTTGACAATTTGACGAGCTTCTTCACTTAAATCAAGTGGCGGATCTTGAATATAAAACTTTGCTAAATCCAACAATTCGGTCAGGTAGTTTGCTCTTTTTTTCAGCTCTGTCAGTCCCTGCAGTAAATAGCCCTTTTTTTTGTCAGTTAGAGTATTTTCCCCAAGTATTAGAGCCAGAATATCTTCATTGCTCATATTACTAATATAGTGGTTATTCAAGTGCTCTAATTTTTTAAAATCAAGCTGTGCAGGCGAACGACCAATACTTTCTAAATTAAACCACTCTATTGCTTGCTCATCGCTAATAATCTCATCGTTGCCGTGACTCCAGCCAAGTCTCAGCAAGTAATTACGCATCGCTTTTGACAATATTCCCATCTTTTCATAATCGCAAACGCTTGTGGCACCATGCCTTTTGGATAGCTTATTCCCATCTTCCCCATGGATAAGCGGCACATGTGCAAAGCGTGGAATGTCAAAATCAAGAGCCTGGTATATTAGCAGCTGTTTAAAGGTATTAGTGAGATGGTCAGAGCCACGTATTACATCAGTTATTCCAGCATCATGATCGTCAACCACTACGGCAAAAATATATGTTGGAGTGTTATCAGAGCGTAAGATCACTATATCATCAAGCTGCTCACTATTTACCTTAACTTGACCGTATATTTTATCATCAACAATAATATCTTCTGAGTCTGGCACTTTAAAGCGAACAACAGGTCTTACGTCTGATGTCACACTAGTACATTTATGCTTGTATATCTTGCCCTCTTCTCTCGCTTTTATTTTCCTTTCTGTCTCAGGGCAATAACAGTGATACGCCCTACCCTTCTCAACTAAAAGGTTTGCTACTTCTTTATGCCGCTCTATTCTTTTTGACTGATATACTATTTCTCCATCATAACTCACATCGAGCCATTTTAGTCCTTCTATAATCGCATCAATTGCTTCTTGTGTTGAACGTTTTCTGTCGGTATCTTCAATCCTTAGCAAAAACCTGCCACCATGATGCTTTGCATAGAGCCAATTAAATAAAGCTGTACGAGCCCCACCAATATGCAAAAACCCTGTTGGTGATGGAGCGAATCTAGTGACTATGTCTAGCATGTTATTGTTACAGTAAAGTATAGGCCATGATACCCAAAATCCACGTTTGTAACAATGTAGAATTACTATAAATTATTTATCCTGAGAGATTAAATTTTCTTTATTTTTAATAAATCGTGTTGTATAATTTAGTGTTAGTTAAATATAGCGAGGTATGTTATGGCTGACTTATTTGAAGTTGCAAAAGCAGAAGATAAAGATAAGTTTATTGAAGCTTGCAAGGAAAGAGTTGCTTGTGTAGCTAAGCATAGTCTTGATGAAAATGGAAACCCATTTCATATAGCAGCAAGCAGAGGAATCCTGTTATCTGCATTAAAGGAGATTATAAAGTATTTAGAAGAAGATACTGAGGGCAGAGTCAAGAAAGCAAAAGAAGCTAAAAATTGGAAAGAATTAGAAAAATTAAAAGAGGAACTTAAGGATAATAAGAGATATATTAAAGAAGCACTCTGCGATAAAAGCTACATTAAGGATAATGGAAGAATGGCGGTATCACCTCTTTATTTCTTGGATCCTGCAAAACGGGAAGAAGCTAAGCAAATTGCAGGTATAAAGGGCGGTTTTATATGTAATAGAAAATTTCATTTGTGCTTATATATAATAGGAGCTATAGCGTGTATTGCTGCCTTGTGTTTATCCTTGTACTTTTTATTTTTGGTTTCTCAATCTCTTGCATTAGCTTCAGTAGCTACAATAGCTTCTGGAGGATCTACATGTTTGTTGTTTAAGGCATGTAACGGGATATACGGCTTGTATGATGAAAGTACTATAGTGACAGATCCTGATATTATGCAACTTTTAGATGGTGGTTTAGCTGCAGCATGAAGCTAGAAATTACCTGCAGGCAATGATATAGAAATTTACTTTCTCAAGCTAAGAAAGTATACTGATAAGATGACAGAAAAGAAGTACAATAAGATTTTAATAGCAAACAGAGGAGAGATTGCCTGCAGGATTATCAGAACTGCCCATAAGATGGGTATATCTTGTGTCTGTGTATATTCGGATGCAGATGTAAATTCTGTGCATGTAAGACAAGCAGATGAGTCAAGATATATCGGCCCTTCGCCATCTTGCCTTAGTTATTTAAACATTGAAAAAATATGTGAAGTAGTAGTTGAAACAGGTGCGCAGGCAGTTCATCCTGGCTATGGTTTTTTAGCAGAGAATCCAGATTTTCCACGTGCTCTGCAAAAACACAATATAGACTTCATCGGGCCAAGTGCAGAAACAATAGAAGTTACAGCCAACAAAATAACAGCAAAAGAAGCGGCAAGAAAAGCTGGAGTGAATGTAGTGCCAGGATATATGGGTAAAATCAGTGATGCTGCCCATGCAGCTCAAGTTGCTGATGAGATTGGCTTTCCGGTTATGCTAAAAGCTGCATCAGGCGGTGGTGGCAAAGGAATGCGAATTGTAAACTCCAAAAAAGAAATTGAACTAGCATTTACATCAGCCACAAATGAAGCAGAGAAAAGTTTTAAGGATGGCAGTATCTTTATAGAAAAATATATAGAACTACCAAGACATATTGAAATACAAATCATAGCAGATAAATATGGCAATATAGTGTGTCTTGGAGAAAGAGAATGCTCGATACAAAGGAATAACCAGAAAATAATGGAAGAAACGCCAAGCCCATTCATTAGTGAAGAAATAAGACAAAAAATGTATGTCCAATGTGTTTCTCTGGCAAAGCAAGTTGGCTATTTTTCAGCAGGCACTGTTGAGTTTGTTGTAGATAAAGACCAAAACTTCTATTTTCTTGAGGTAAATACGAGATTGCAAGTTGAGCATCCAGTAACAGAATTTATAACTGGAATAGACATAGTAGAAGAAATGATTAGAACTTCCTGTGGAGAGAAATTGAGATTCAATCAGGATGATATTAAACTTACTGGTTCTGCAATAGAAAGTAGAATTTGCGCTGAAGACCCATCGAAGAAATTTTTCCCTTCCAGCGGAAGAATAAAATATTACGATAAACCAGGTGAAAATGATTATGTAAGAATAGATGATGGAGTAGCTAGCGGTTCAGAAATTAGCACGTTCTATGACTCAATGATTGCAAAAGTTATAACATATGGAAAAGATAGAGTAGAAGCGATCAGCAGAATGCAAAAAGCATTGTCTGAATGCTATATAGAAGGAGTAACAAATAATATAGAATTTCTAGAATCCATCTTCCATCACCCAAATTTTATTGCAGCAAAGCTCCACACGAGATTCATTCCAGACCATTACTCTAGTGGGTTTCACGGCGATTTTGTTACAGAGGAGTATATTAAAATATTTATTTTCACTGCGTTATATGTTCATTTGGAAAATGAAGAAAGGTACCATCATAAAGCAGTGAATGAAACGCTTGTAGTTGTAATAAATGACAATAAATACCCTATAGATGCAAAGCACCAAGATAATATATTAACAACAGTATATAACCACAATACATACTCTGTAGTAGGCAAGTGGGAATCAAGTTATAGGTTGCTAAACATCACGATTAACGATGATATCGATATAACACTTAAAGTAGAAAAACAAGGCAGCAAATACTTCATAAGACATGCAGGCATGAAAGCTGAGTGTTGTATATTTAAGCCTCATGTAGCTGAATTAAGTAGGTTAATGCTAAATAATGAAACAGAAGGGATTTCAGTAGATGCTGTAAAATCCCCAATATCTGGCTTATTAGTTAAGTTGCATGTAAATATAGGAGATCAGGTGGAAATAGGACAACCTTTATTTGTGGTGGAGGCAATGAAAATGGAAAATATCATATGTGCTGAAGCAGCAATGGTGATAAAAAATATTCTCGTTCAAGAAGGAAAAAATGTACAGACTGGTGATGTAGTCTGCTTTCTTAAATAACACAAGAAGTATAAACTTGACCCAAACAAGATAAATGAAAACACTTGATGAGCTATGGCAATGGCTATTGGTATGTGCAATAATAGAGTAATTACACCTAAAATGATCTGAATGATAACGGAGAGCAGCATAATATATACCGGTTTTACGCTAGCATTTTTTACTGTGAGTATTACTACCAAAGCTAGTATTAGCAATGCCAGTGCTCGATGTATAAATTGCACTGTCGCTCTGTTCTCAAAGATATTCAGCCATATGGGGTGTAAGAAAAATAAATCTTCTGGAACGATTTGTCCTTCCATTAGTGGAAAGGTATTGTAAATCAAACCAGCATTTAATCCCGCAACAAATGCACCGAAAATTATTTGCATTACAATTAGGGCCAAAATCATCCCTGTGTAGTATATAGTGTCACTACTAATCTTAAGTTTAGTTTGCTTTGGCCTGATTTGGTAATCAAAAAATTGATATAACAATAATGCAAAAACAATTAATGCTAATAATAAGTGAAGTGCAAGCCTATAGTGGCTAACATGAGGTTCAGTTACTAAACCACTTTTAACCATATACCAACCAGCAAAAGCTTGTAAAGCTCCAAATAATAATGCCATAAATAGCCTTATTACTACCTTTTTAGATATTTTTCTTCTTAATGTAAAATATATAAATGGCAGGACAAAAACTAAACCTGTTAGTCTTGCAACCAATCTGTGTACATATTCTATTAAGTATATAGCCTGAAATTCCTCCATACTCATACCATAGTTAAATGCTTTATACTCAGGTGTAGTTTCATATTTTAATTTTTCTTGTAGCCAATCTTGTCCACTCAGTGGTGGCAATGTTCCAGTGATGGGTTTCCACTCCGTGATTGACAATCCTGCTTTTGAAAGTCTGGTAAATCCACCAATCCCCACCATGAGAATTACCATAATACAGCAGAGAAAAAGCCAAATAGCTACAGGTTTTGATTGCTTTTGTTCCATAAACCATGCTGAGTTTTGTTCCATCGCTCAGGGTAAAAAATAAATTCCCACAAGGCAAGAAAAGCTGCAACACTATGTAGCAGACTATAGACCGGAAAAAATATCGATACTATATAAAAATAAAAAGGCATCTTTTGCTGTTTGACAGCTATTACCAAAAGAATCAGGTTAGTAACGTATACCACTACAAAGTAGTACAAAAATAATTCATTTAAAACTTTAGTTAATATCAATGAAAGCAGTAAAAATGGAGTAGTAAAAAATATAAAAGCTGCAGAGCCAACAAAAAGATTCAATAGCAAAATTCCCTTAAATCCAGTGTGTTTATAAAGAGACTTTATATTTTTTAAATGAACAATATAAGTTTGCATATAGCCTTTGATCCAGCGTGCTCTTTGCTTAATCCAAGCAAATACAGCAATTGGTGACTCTTCTAATGTTTCTGAGTCAATCATCCTGGTTTTGTATCCCATTTGTGCAAGTCTCAAACCAAGGTCAGCATCTTCGGTAACACTATAAGCATCCCAGAAAAACAAATTTTTTAGAATTTTTACTGAAAAATGATTACTGCTACCACCCAAAGGCATTGGCATGTTCATTTTTTGAAATCCAGGCAATAAGTATTGAAACCAGTTCATATACTCCAGAGAAAAGAATTTTGTGAGAAAATTATAATCACAATTATAGTAATTTAATTTCGCCTGCACACAGGCAAGCCTATCGCCGCCCTTATTAAATTCAATCAGTGCTTTTTTTAACTGCAATGGGTCTAGTTTATCATCTGCATCATATATTACTGCATACTTTCCTCTAGCAAAGCTCATAGCATAATTGCATGACTTGGCTTTTGTTCTAGGCAAAGAATGAGGCACTTTTATTACTTCAAAATACTGTGGTAAAGTATACTTTTCTATAGCTGCCAGCGTTTCCTGGTCATCACTTTCTACCAGAAGCTTTACATCTAATTTCGACTTTGGATAATCCAAACTTTTAATGCTTTCAATTAATTGCCCTATTACTGCACTTTCTTCAAATACAGGCAGTAAAATAGTATATATAGGTTCATTTAGCTTACTATAATCCACTTTTTGATTAGAGGTTTCACATAAGCTAAAAACTGTAGCTATAAACTTGAATAAATAACTAGAACATCCGATTATAAATATCAACATCAAAGCAAAATATGTATATTTCTCTGTTAGTGTTAAAATTGAAGTTACAATAAAAAAAGAAGCAAAAAATATTGAGCTTAGTTTAATGCTTTTAGCTGAAAAATTAGGATTCTTGTAATATAAGTAGTTGCTTGCAAATTCTGAAATACCAAAGTGCGAGTTAAGAAGATTTAAAATCTGTTCGCTATCCACTTTTATTAATACATAGTCAATACCGTAATGAGCTTCGACCCAACGGTTGATATCTCGGCTTGTGTCTTCAACCATAAAAAAAGTAGTATCATTTAATTTTTGCCAAGGAATTATATTAAATTTATAGTAAAAAAGTTTCTCTGGCTCTTTGCACAAACTAGAATCAAACTGAATTTTTTCTACATTATCAGCTTGAAGTATAGGCAATTGTTGCATTAAATCTAATGCAATTTTTTATTTAAGTCACGTGAAAATGAAGATATGACCTCGCTACTACGCTTATCATCTTTACGTTCATGCATTATTTTTTTTACAGCATCAGCAGCTATATTCGCTGTGTTAGCCTGTAAATCTCCAAGAGCTTTTTCAACTTGGTCAGTGACTTTCTTCAAGTTAGAATGGGCATTGTCATCTAATGTCTGATCTAGCTGCTGTCTATTGTGCTTAATGATACTATTAGCTTTATCAAGTGCTTCATTCATCATTTTATTAACTTCTGCATCTAATTCTTTGTATTTTTTAGAAGATTTTTTGTAATACTCCAACATATCTTCCCTGAATTTTTCAGTTTCTTCACTTGAAAATTTGCTTTTGTTACGCTTATTGTTAAGCGCATTTTTTATCACTTTCTTTAGCAATTTATACGAAAGGACAAAACTTACCAAGAAGGCAAGACCGATAATCAGTGATGTAGACATAAAAACCCCTAAAATTCTTTGGACACCAAATCAGCAACAAACTCCTCTTCAATTTCAGAATTGGTCAATTTAGTATAATAAATTAAAGCAATACTAGTAGCCATTTGTTTTAACTGATCAGTATATTCAGATTTAAATTCTGCCACTTTTTCTTCAATAAGCTTGCTCTTTTTTTTGTCTTCCTCTTCTAATATATTCTTAACATTAGCTCTCATTTCTTCTACCTGAGCAAGTGCATCATCTATGATTTTTTTTGCCTGTATTCTAGCTTGGTTTAAAGCGGCATTATACTTGGCAATCTGATCTTCTGTAAGTCTTAAAAGATGAACAGAGCTATTAAAAGAGTCCAACACCCCTTTACTTCTAGTGTTTATTATTCCATCTAACTTTGGTAAAAATAAACAACTTACTATAAAAAAAAGTGAAGAGAAAAAAATTAAAAACCAAAAAACTTGAGAAAAGAAAGTTGAAACATCAAGCTGTGGCATCTGTTAAGCAGCAAATATTAACAACATTGCAAGTACAAACGCAAGCAATCCCATGATTTCAACCATGGCAGCACCAATATAAACATAACTTTTCATTTTACCTTCTGATTCAGGGTTTCTCGCAATCCCATTTAACATAGCAGAGAAGATATTAGCTATACCTAAACCAGCACCGAGCATTCCAAACACAGCTAAACCAATTGCTATAAACTTTAAAGCTACTAAATCCATATATTACCTTTAATTATTTCTTTATAATATAATTGTAAAATATTCTACAAGGAAGTCAATTACTTTACTGCATCTGACAAATATACACATGTTAATATAGTAAATATATAAGCTTGTAAAATTGCAACAAATACTTCAAATCCTATCAATGCAATTATGAACAAAAACGGCGCAGGAGTGAAAAATATGTTCATATTCACAATAAATCCTGCTATCACTTTGATGATCGTATGACCCGCAATCATATTTGCTGCAAGCCTTATCGATAGGCTAATCGGTCTTACTAAATAAGCAAATAACTTAATAATAATTATTACAGGTGCAAGCCACCAAGGAGTTCCTTTTGGTAGCAATATACGTAAAAATTCTACTCCTCTTTCCTTAAACCCAACAATCGTTATATAAGTAAAAACTACCATCGATAAAGCGAAGGTGACTATCACATGACTTGTGACCGTGAAACTATAAGGCAGAACACCAACTAAATTACATGATAAAATGAAAATAAATACTGTGAATATCAATGGAATGTGCTGCAAGCCTTTGCTTCCAGTGTTATTCTCTATTATTGAAACAACAAAATCATATACATATTCAACTGCAGCTTGCAAATATCCTGGTATTACTGACCCCTTCTTTATTCCAAAAAGCAAAAAGAGTATCACCAATATCACCGAAATCATCATGAAAAGAGATGAATTGGTAAAGCTTACGTCATACCCAAATAACCTAGGTAACTCTATTATTGTATATACTTTAAACTGTTCCAGTGGATTTAATGCCATTTTAATCTGAACTATAAACAGTAAATAAAGTATGAATTTTATAGGACAATGTCAAGAATTAAGATAAGGCTTTGTATTATTATAACATTGATACATTAACAAAATATGTAATTAGAGTGTTAATTACAGTCAGCTCTGTATTTTAAAACTTACTAATTTTATTAAATCATTCAATATCTTGACTTAACATCTTATTTTAATTATAATTTAATTTTTAGTGAGGTATTATTATGAACAAAATAGATTTTATTAACACTAGTCATCCTTTAAATTTAGAGCAAGAATTTGGTAGTGGATACATCAAACTAACAGATGGCTCCTTTAACGAATATACTGGCTATTATCAAATGGGAAGCGAAATACTAGATAAAAGCCATAACATGATAGGAAACTTAACTATTGATGGTTACATTCATAACTTCCATGAAGATAACCACAATATGAATCTTAAGCTCTCTATGGAGATAGATTTAAAAGGTGATATCGAGAAGATCGATTCTCTTTACAAGAAGATATAAAGTTACAAAAGCTTCTACATCATTGTTTATGATGTAGAAGTATTCCACTACAACAAGCTTTAAAAGCACTACATTTTATATTACAATAACTCTTTTATTTCTTTAAAGGTTCATGAAATTCACATTATCTTGGTTATTAGAACACTTAGAAACCAATGCTAGTTTAGAAGAAATTACCGATAAGTTAACTCACATAGGGTTAGAAGTAGAAGATGTGATCGACAATACCAAATTAGCTGGTTTTATTGTTGCAGAAGTATTAGAGGTGATACAGCATCCAAATGCTGATAAATTAAAATTATGTAAAGTAGATGACGGAAGTAAAATTCTACAAATAGTTTGCGGAGCAAACAATGTTAGAGAAGGTATGAAAACTGTGCTTGCATCTCTTGGTAGCACATTGCCAGAAAGTGATTTCACAATCAAGCCCACAAAAATACGAGAAGTGCTAAGTGAAGGGATGCTCTGCTCTGCTTCTGAACTTGCGCTGGTTCAAGAGAAAAGTGAAGGAATAATCGAGCTTTCTGATGATTATAAAGTAGGGGATAAATTTTTCAATTGTGACCCTGTAATTGATATAAATGTTACTCCAAACCGTGGAGATTGCTTAGGCATTTATGGAATAGCTCGCGACCTTGCTGCAACTGGAATTGAGACATTAAAGACTTTAAGCATTCCACAACTTACCAGCTCCATAAATTCACCAATCGATGTTGAAGTTACTGACGGGGAAAGTTTTATTAGTGGAATATACATCGCCAATGTAAAAAATCAAGAAAGCCCAAAATGGTTAAAAGATAGGCTAAAATCGATAGGAATGCGCTCCATTTCTGCAATAGTTGACATTACTAACTATATTATGATATCTTTCAGCCGCCCAATGCACGCGTATGATGCAAAAAAAATAGAAGGAGAGCTCACAGTACGCAAAGCAAACAACGGAGAAAAATTTGCTGGTTTGAACGGTAAAGAATACTTATTAAACACGGACACAAGCGTTATTTCTGATAGTAAAAACATTCATGGAGTTGCTGGAATTATAGGTGGAAAGTGCAGTGAATGTACTCTTGAAACTACTGATATCTTTTTAGAGTCTGCTTGGTTTGACCCTATATCTATCGCCAAATCTGCAAGGCAGATGAACATCTCCACAGAATCTAGTTACAGATTTGCACGTTCAGTTGATCCTGGATTTACTCTTGAGGGACTCAATCTTGCAGCTAAAATGATTTTGGATTTATGTGGTGGAGAAGCCTCAAGCGTAGTGTCTGCCAGCAGCTTAGATAAGGCTGACACCAAGGTGAACTTTGATTATCAGGATGCGAACAAGTTTGGAAGTGTGTCTGTATTGCCTGATGAAGTGTTCGATATCTTAACGAAACTAGGGTTTAATATTGATAAAAAAACCGAAGGCAATTGGAATGTACAAGTACCAAGCTGGAGACCGGACGTGACTATACCTGCTGACCTAATTGAAGAAGTAACAAGAATATACGGCTATGACAAAATAAAAGAAGAACCACTACCAAATAATGTTGAAGAAGTAGATAGTACATACGACAATTTGCGTATTTTGATGACAAACAGAGGGTTTCATGAAGTGCTAACCTGGTCGTTTATGAGTGAATCAACAGCTGAAAAATTTGGTTACTCGAATAAGTTATTTATCATCGATAATCCGTTTAATAATAACTTTAATATAATGAGACCAAGTATCATACCAAACTTGTTGCAAGTAACTGCTGATAATATTGCCCATGGAACATCTGATCTTGCAATTTTTGAAATTGGGCCAATTTACGATGGTGAAGCTCAGTCTAAACATGTTTTAAGTGGAATAAGAACAGGAAATAATTTACCGCGAAACCATTATAATACTGATAGGAAAGCAGATGTTTTTGACGCAAAGGCTGATTGCATAGCAGCTTTGGAGTTTTTTAACGTCAATTGCGATAATTTAACGATAGAGAGAGCAGAAAAAGAACATTACCACCCAGGAAAGTCAGGCACTCTCTCTTTTAAAAATAAAGTAGCAGGTTATTTTGGAGAGTTGCATCCTAATATATTAGATCTTTTTGACATCAAGCAAAAAGTTGTAGGTTTTGAGGTGATATTAGAAAATATTGAAAATTTACCTGTAAGTAGAAAGAAATTTATCGATTATAAATACCAAAGTGTAAAACGTGATTTTGCATTTATTGTAAATAAGGATGTGAAAGTAGGTAACATAATCAATGTGGTAAAAAAAAGCTCAGAGCTCATCACAGAAGTTTTGATATTCGATGTATACCATGGAAGTAACATAGAGCCGAACAAGATGTCTATAGCATTCTCAGTTACTTTCTGCTCTCCAACTCACACTTTAACTGAAGAGGAAATCCAAAAGGAATCAAATATGATAGTTAACTTAGTGTGTGAAAGTACAAAAGGAACTTTGAGAGCTCATCCTTAGGCTGTAATCACAGTTTCCTGCAGTTGCTGTGTTACACTTACTTCATCCAATCTATTTCCTATATTGAATTCAATATCCTTAAAAAATCTATCCCACATTCCACGCAAATGCTCTTCTACTTTAGGCCATACATCATTTTTAAATGTTTCTCCATCATCAGAAAATAAATTACCTAAAAAGGCTCCAACACCTTCATAATTTGACTGAAAACATTGAAGAAATGTCTCTACTTCCTTATGAGTATCATGTGCCACACTCAACGCTTTTCCTTCTGTGCTCTTATCCCCGTTTGCAACGGCAAGACCTGTTTTAATATATCCCCAGCCTGTCTGAATAGCTCTTATAGGTTGCAACCATGAACTCTTATCGCTTTTTGGTACATTATTTACTATATTTTCCACCAGCCTGTCTATTAAAGGAGACAATAAATTTTGACTAAAATGTTTGATATTATTTTTTGTTTTTATCACAGGACTTTTTATGCATTTTTCTGCCAAATAGCATTCAAGTTCCGCTTCCTCTAACAACTTCTTAACTGCTTCTTCATCAAAAATTCTATACTTGAATACCTTAAGTAAATCATCTTCTATTATTGCAAATTTTATTTTTTCACGAGACTCTAGTTCTTCCTTATAATTACTTTTTGTTTCTTCATTTATCAATAATTCTGCTTTTTCTAATTCTAACTGTTCTAATATTTTTAGAATTTCTCGGTTATTTTTCAAGTGCTTCTCTATTAATTTTGCACTTGGATGCTTTTCTCCTTTTCTATTTCGCTCATCTTTTAAGTACTTATTTAAATCCTCACTTCCTTCTATTACTTTTCTTAATGATACAGGTTGATCTAAGCATTCTGCAAATTCCATTCGGTGCGCATTAATCCTCTGTACTAAATCCGGCTCCTTTTCCTCTAACAGCTTACATGAATTTTCTATACCCTTTGCTTGATCTTTAAATAAATTTTGTATTTTACATTTCGTTATTTCTAAATATACCTTTGCTATAAAATCATTCACTTTATCTGAAACTTCTTTTAAACCTTTCTCACTAAAAGGACCTTCCTCTTCTAAATCTCGAAACTGATCTATTAAGTTTAGCATGCCTAATAGACCTAACTCACCCTTGGCTTTTTTCATTACTGATTTTACTAGCCTTCGCTCAACTTCTTGATCATCATACTCAAACTTAAAAAGACCTTCTAATTTCCTTTTTAAATCATCATTTGTTAAGTTATTTTTTCCTTCATCATATATTGCTTTCAAATTTTCATGTATCCTAATATATCTTTCTTGTCCTTCTTCTTTTAAATCCTTAATTCTATTTTTAGCATTATTTAAAGCTTTCTCTGTTTTTCCAGGATATGTATCCTTATAAACATCAATTATTGTTTTCTTAGTTGTTTTCCCTTCTTCTTTAAGTCGTTCCCACTCTGCTTTAAATACAGGAAGCTCACTATCGTCTAAAGCATCTGGCACTTTTGCTCCTGCTTCTTTTAGACCTTTTATTATTATCTCTTTTTCATTTGGTAATTCCTTACCTTGACTTTCTAATTTCTGTTTCACTAAAGTATTTTTTAGCTCATCTTCCAGTGAAAAATCTTCCCCTCGTCTACCCTGCTGAAATTTAATTGCTTGTATAAAAGCAACTTGATAAGCATTTTCTATTAAGTGAGTTGTCAACTTAGAATCGATACTACTCACCATTTTTAGCCTAAATTCATTCAATAATTCATTCAACTTATCATATGTAATATCTTTTTTTTCTAGCTTCATCAACTCTTCCATAGCTTTTGCAAATTCTTGAATGGAAGTTGCAAGTATATCCTTGATTTCATTACGCAAGGGCTTAAGACCATTTTTTAAATTGATTTTAGCTGATAATTTCAGCACAACATTATGCTCTGAATCCCGCGTCACATCGAACCACTCATTATTTTCATTATAGCATAAGTCTCTAAGTAATTGTTTAAATTGCGGTGGAAATTTTATTTCCATATTATATGCAATGCTTGGCTCAGGAACTTCTATTTCATGAAAAGACACTTCAATATTTTGATGCTCATTCTTATATAACCCATTACTTATTTTAACAGCAGCAATCAAAGAATGAGATAATTTCCTGTTTAAAAGATAAAAAGTAGCCAAAGCTAGAGTTTCAGGAATCAGTAATATTATAAGTACAGCCACATTAACAAAAATTGCTATTGCAGCAAGAGCGCCGTATGCCAATCTTTTCGGTACACTTGTTTCACCCTTTTTTGCCTTATCTTCACTTATATCAGCTTGTGTCTTACTGTCTGCTTTAAATCTACTGTATACGACTAATCCCAGTGCAGTAAAAGCAATATAAGGAAGCATTAAAACTGACAGAGCTAAATTTAATACTCTTTTCTCTGGGCAAGCTCTGTTTATCTCTTTCAATATTTCGCTTGACATATTATACCAAGAGGTAAAAAAGTCAGAATTATAATCTTTATAATGAAATATACTGAGTGGAACATTAAAAGCAGCTATTTGTTTAATTAACCAATCCTGCTCACTTACAGCATCAAAAAACTCTTCTTCCTCTTCTGGATTAGCAAGACCTAAATCATTCCCTTCTTCTACATTAGAAACATCTTCCACAGCATCAAAAAACTTTTCTTCCTCTTCCAAAGCAACATTAGAAGTAGATTCTACTTTACCTAAATCACTATTATTGTTATTAAAATCAACAACTTTTTCACCATCTGCAGTAACCTGACTCATATTATAACCTTATCTAAAAGTAACCTAAGTATAGCATAAACATTAGTAACTTTGCAACTTTATTAACAACTTAACTTGATACCAACTATCAAATCTTGATGTTCTTTAGAATAGAAGTCGGCTTCGATCTCTTTATTAATGTCCAAAGATAAGGCAAGAGTCTGCTCTTTTATATATTTATTCCATGTAGTTATTGCTTCCTTAATTTTTTCATCTTCTGTTTTGATTGTTACTCTAATTCTATCTGATATATGAAAATCAGCTTGTTTTCTAGTTTCTTGAATGAGCCTCACAATATCTCTCGCGAGCCCTTCTAGAATCAATTCATCATTTAAAGTAGTGTTTAGGATAACAACCCCTTTGTTGTTATCAAATACAGAGGAAAATTCACTGTTTGCTTTTAATAATAGTTCATATTCGCCTTTTTCTATGATATAGTTCTCTGTTTCATCTCCTAGAAATATTGAACCTTTTGCGGAATCTTCTGTCATTCCAGCGCGTGACGCTGGAATCTGCATCTGGATCCCAGTGTCAAGCACTGGGATGACGTCGGGGTAAGTTTTTTCAATTTGCTTCCATTTCCCCTCTTTGACATATTGGACTAGTTTCTTGATTTTATCTGGAACTCTTCTTCCAAGCATAGAAAAATTTAATTTTAACTCTAGTGACGCAACTTCTTTTAACTCATTTACTATTTCTAATTCTTTTACATTTACCTCATCTCTTATTATCTCTTGATATTCATCTTTAAGAGAATCATAGGAAAACTGATGATAAATCGTCATACTACTAAGTGGCTGTCTGATACGTATGTTAAACGTGTTTCTAATAGAGAGTGCAGAGTTACATATCTCTCTCACTAGATCCATTTTGGCAATGAGCTGACTATCAAACTTCTCTAATTGTGGGAAATCAGCCAAATGAACAGATGTTTCTTCATACTTAAGCCCTTGCCATATATTCTCTGTTATAAGTGGCAACAAAGGGACTGCAGCTCTTAGTATGTAATAAAAAACCGTATATAGAACATTATAAGCATCAGTTTTATCCTGATCCAAATCACTTTTCCAAAAACGCTCGCGACTGCGACGAATGTACCAATTGTTTAGCACTTCAAAAAAGTTCATCAAAATTTTGCAAGCCTCTTGGGAGTTATAGCTGTTCATAGAAGTTTGGATACTTTCTACAGCTTCAAAACATTTGGAAATCATGTAGCAATCAATAGTACTTTGATAATCCTTACAAACTTCAGCTTTAATTCCATCTGCATTTGCATACATGGTAAAAAAGTGATAACCGTTCCAAATAGGTTTTATTACGTTTTTCAGAACATCTCGTATCGAATTTCCTTCTTTGTCGAGTAGCAAATTACCACCGCAGACAATGGAACCAGATAGCATAAGAAAACGCAGTGCATCAGAACCATATCTATCAAAAACCTCCATTGGATCTGCATAGTTATTCAAACGCTTGGACAATTTTTGCCCTTTTACATCCAAAACAACACCGTGGCATATGCAGTTCTTAAATGGCTCCCTATCAAACAAAGCAGTGGACAATACAAAGAGCGTATAAAACCACCCCCTGGTTTGCGCTATGTATTCAGTGATAAAATCTGCAGTTTCAAACCACTCCTTATTTTCAAACGGATAGTGGACTTGTGCGAATGGCATCGAGCCAGATTCAAACCAGCAGTCAAATACGTCAGGCACACGACGCATAACTGATTTTCCTGTTGGATCATCAGGATTTGGCCTCGTTAAAGTATCGATAAATGGTCTGTGCAAATCATCTACTTTAACATTAAAATCTCGCTCTAGTTCTTCTATCGAACCATATACATCCACTCTTGGATATCTTGTATCATCTGATTGCCACACAGGAATCGGAGTACCCCAGAATCGATTGCGTGAAATTGACCAGTCGTGTGCCCCTTCAAGCCATTTTCCAAATTGACCATCTCTAATGTGGTTTGGTATCCAATTAACTCTCTTATTTAGCTCTACCATTCTGCTTTTGAATTTTGTAACCGCAACATACCAAGAAGGCATAGTGCGGTAGATCAAAGGAGTATCAGTTCTCCAGCAGTGTGGATAATTGTGAATATATTGCTCAGTTTTGAACCAATTTCCTTGTTCTTTCAATTTTTTTATTACTGTATCATTGGTATCAAAAACATGAACCCCTGCCAAATCTGAAACTTCAGCAGTAAATTTTCCACTGTTATCAATTGGACAAATAACTGGAATACCATGACTTTGGCAAAGGTAAAAATCTTCCTCACCAAATCCAGGAGCAGTGTGTACAACGCCAGTACCATCTTCTCCTGTAACATAATCAGCAATGAAAACACGGAATGCATTCTTTGTATCTTTAAAGTAATCAAACAGCGGCTTATAGGAAAGGCCTGCAAGATCATTCGCTTTAAGTTTTATATTGCAATTTTCATATGGAATATTGTTTTGTTCAGAGTGGCTGATAAATTTTTCTAGGTAGCTTTCAGCGAAGATATATATTTCATTAGGTTGATTTGATGTCACTTCAGCATACAAACATTTATTACCTTCCTGGATTCCAGCGTCACGTGCTGCCAAAGAGTGGACTGACACTGCACAATACTTGATGTCCTTTCCTATCGCCAATGCCAAGTTGCTCGGCAACGTCCAAGGAGTTGTAGTCCAAGCAAGTAATTTACATTTTTGTTTAACACTTTTAAACTGCTGTGGGTTTTCTAAAAGCTCAAATGCAACAGTTACAGCTTTGCTAGTCTTTTCTCTATACGCGTTATCAAGCCTTGTTTCAAAATTGGATAATGGAGTTTCGCACGCCCAGCTATAGGGAACAACGCGTACTGATTTATACACCAGACCCTTATCATAAAGCTGTTTAAATGCCCACATGACCGACTCCATGAATGATTTATCCATGGTCTTATAGTCGTTGTGAAAGTCCACCCACCTTGCCTGCCTATTGACATATTTTTCCCACTCTGATGAAAATCTCATTACAGAAGTACGACAATGGTTATTGAATTTTTCAATGCCGAATTTTTCTATCTCAGTTCTACCAGATATTCCAAGTTCTTTTTCTGCACCCATCTCAGCCGGCAGTCCATGGCAATCCCAGCCAAATCTACGTTCAACCCTTTTTTGAAGCATAGTTTGATATCTTGCAAATGCGTCTTTTATAAAGCCAGTGAGTAAATGTCCATAATGGGGAAGGCCATTTGCAAACGGAGGCCCATCATAAAACACAAAACAATTATCCTTGGAACGTTCTCCAACTGACCGCTCAAAAACTTTATTTTCTTGCCAAAATTTTATGATTTCTTTTTCTAACGATGAAAAATCAGGACTACTGACTGTATCAGGATAATGCTTTGACTTCATGTTCGCTATGTAAAACTAAAGAATATAGGGTTTTCTGGAAAATTACAAATTCAAAAACTCTGTTTCTATAAACATAGATTAGGCATTGACATTTTATATACAAGATATTAACTCATTAGATTTATTTCTTAGGTTGAAGATGAATAAAAACAATTGGCCTTATCAGGAATTTCATGATACCAACAAAAGCAATAGTAAAAGCAGCTTTATTTGGGAATCACGTTCTTATGAATATAATAATTATGGAGAGATTGAGAAAATACGCTATCAGTGGAAAAAGAAAAAAAATCCCGCAAATCTATTATATCAAGTCTCATATGATTACGTAACACAGAGTCATGGTCCCTTAAGTATTAAATCTAGATAGCTTATAAACTTGAAAAAACTACACAAAGTGCTTCTGCACAAGAACGCAGGAGCACTGTTTTCTAATTAGGCAGCACACCCCAACAAACTATTTTGCCAAGCTTCCAACACTTTCACGTTTACTATTTTGTCCCTGTATTTACCTTCAGGATCATCAATACACACTGATTGCATATATGGGCTTTTACCAATAATTTGGTTTCGATGTTTGCCTTTTTTATCACTGAACAAAGCAGAAATAGTTTTGCATACCATACTCTGGTTAAACTCAAGTTGTTGTTCACTAATTAATTTCTGTAAACGAAGAAGGCGTTCTGTTTTAACATCTTCTGGTATTTGATCTTTTCTTTCCGCTCCTGGCGTTCCTGGTCTTGGGCTATATTTAAAACTATAAGCCTGAGCGTACTTTACTTTTCTCACTAACTTCATAGTTTCCTCAAAATCTTTTTCGGTTTCTCCAGGAAACCCAACAATAAAATCAGAAGAAAATTCGATTTCAGGTTTCAGTTTGCGAAACCTATTTATTATTTCCAAATACTCCTCTGCAGTATGTTTTCTGTTCATTGCGTGCAATATTTTATTTGAACCTGACTGTACAGGTAGGTGAATAAATGGCATGAGTTTTGGTTCTTCCGCATGCGCCAAGTAGAGAGATTCGTGCATATCTCTTGGATGGGAAGTTGTATAGCGGATTCTTTCTAACTTTTCAATTTTAGCAATATGACTAATTAATTTTCCTAAATCCCACACTTCCCCTTCGCATTTCCCATGGTAAGCATTGACGTTCTGACCAAGCAAATTGATTTCCTTCGCCCCATTTGCAACTAATTTCAATGCTTCACGAAATATTTCATTCACTGGCCGTGAATACTCAGCTCCACGAGTGTAGGGTACTACACAAAACGTACAAAATTTATCACAACCTTCTTGTATGGCAAGAAACGCAGAAGATCCCTGGCTATTGCCATAGCATTCATCTGGCAATTTATCAAACTTTGCAACTTCAGGAAAATCAGTGTTTATTACATGACCTTTACTTCTGCTTGCTTTGACTATCAGCTCCGGTAAAGTAGCGATACTCTGCGGACCAACAACAATATCCACAAATGGAGCCCTTCTGAATACTTCTTCTCCCTCTGCTTGCGCTACACATCCAGCCACCACTATAGTCATTTCTTTTCGTGACGAATGAATCTTCCCGAGCTCAGAATAAAGCTTTTCTGCTGCCTTCTCTCTAATGTGACAAGTGTTCAGTATCACCAAATCAGCTTTTTCTGCATCACTAACAACGTTGAACCCCAAAGGTTTAATTATATTTTCCATTAAAACGGAGTCATAAACGTTCATCTGACAGCCGTAAGTTTTAATATATAGGCCTTTCATATTTGGTATGTCTTTTTCAAAACCCTACATACAATCACATTAAATGTCTAACAGAATAAACACGCACACCCCAGCATGTGACGCTAGTGAACTTGCTAGCACAATAGATTTTTATAAAATTGGATCCCAATGTCAAACATTGGAATGACAGCAGTCCTACATCATACCGCTGCGGTATTTCTTAGCATAGATTCCGCTAACACGTAGCGGGATGACGGTTGTCAGGGTGTTATGAAAGTAGCTGACACTGGAATCCAGGAAAAAGAATGGTGTCATCCGAGTAGCTTGACACTGGCACCCAGGAAACTTAATTGCAAGTAATGCATTGAGTTTGGTGAGTATGGGTTTTGCGTTATAGAATGAAGCACTTTTGGTGAATTTGTAAAGAAAGCTGGATCCCAGTGCCAAGCACTGGGATGACAAGAAAGGGAGCACTGGAATTTTTATTTCAGTATTGTACATTAGCCATGCATCTGAACAGATACGAGCTTTCTGCTTTTTCTGGGTAAGGTCAGTCAAAAAGGTTTTACAACAACCATAATAACTATAACTATTATCAATACTGTAACTGCTTCATTTAAAACACGAAAATAAACGTGTTTTTTTTCATTTGAACCCATTGCAAAACTTTTCCTATGCATTGCAAGTAGTCCATGAATAGCAAACATGAAAAATAATGCTAGTGCTTTCACATGAAACCACCCTTCACGATATGCTTCTCTTATAATCATTAATGTAATTCCAAGACCAAGTGAGAAAAGCATTGCAGGGTTTATGATATATCTAAGTAGCCTCTTTTCCATTGTTTGAAGCAAGCTATCATTTTCTGATCCCGGCTTTACAGCTGCGTGGTAGACATAAAGCCTGGGTAAATAAAGCATTCCTGCCATCCACATAATGGCGGAGATAACGTGAAAAGCCTCAAGCCAGTGGTAGTAATCCATTGAGATTTATTATAAAATATTAAAAATTTCTGATATTATCTTAGTTTAATGAAAAAGAAACCAATATGAAAGCAGAAAATTTCACTAAAGAACAGATAATTGGATTCTACAGAAAAATGCTACTCATACGCAGATTTGAGGAAAAAGCAGGCCAATTATATGGAATGGGATTAATAGGCGGGTTCTGTCACCTATCAATAGGACAGGAAGCAGTTGCAGTTGGAACTCAAGCTGCATCAAAATTAGGTGACGCTTTTATCACAAGTTATAGAGACCATGGCTTAATGCTCGCATGTGATTCTGATCCAAATGTTGTAATGGCAGAACTCACTGGCAAAGAAACAGGATGCTCGAAAGGTAAAGGTGGTTCGATGCACGTATTTGACGTTAAAAAAAAATTCTTCGGTGGCCATGGAATAGTGGGAGCACAAGTTCCAATTGGCACAGGAATAGCATTTGCTAATAAATATAAGAAAAGAGATAACGTGGTATTCACGTATTTTGGTGACGGTGCTGCAAATCAAGGACAAGTATATGAATCATTTAATATGGCATCTTTGTGGAAGTTGCCTGTGGTTTACATCATAGAAAATAACGAATACGCAATGGGAACTTCTGTGCAAAGATCAACTTTAGTAACAGAGTTATATAAAAGAGGAGAAAGTTTTGGTATTTCTGGAAAACAAGTTGATGGAATGGATTTTTTCTCTGTTTATGCGGCTACAAGCAAAGCAGCGAAACACACACGCAGCGGAAAAGGGCCTATTCTGCTTGAAATGAAGACATATAGATATCGCGGCCATTCGATGTCAGATCCTGCTACTTATCGCTTAAAAGAAGAAGTTGAAGATATGAAGCAAAATCATGACCCTATAGGCACTTTAAAGAAATACATGATAGATAATAAAATTGCTTCAGAAGAAGAATGTAAAGTAATTGATAAGGAAGTACGTGATTTAGTAAAAAAGTCAGAAGATTTTGCCAAAAATAGTAAAGAACCAAGCGTTGATGAGTTGTATACTGATGTTTATAAATTTGTTAGCTAAGTAGGCTTCTTTTTTTTATCCAGAACTGTACAAACATTGTATAGTAAACGATGTCATTCAATTCTCCCGTCATCTAAGTAGCCTTCTTCTTGTCATCCGAGTAGCCCCTTCGGTTTCATCCCAGTGCCTATTTCTTTGTCATCCGAGTAGCTTGACTACTTGGATCCAGGAAACTTAACTCTACACCAAGTAAATGTACAATAAGAACTAGATTCCAGCGTCACGCGCTGGAATGACACCTGTAGCCCTACGTCATACCGCCGCGGTATCTCTTAGCCGCTAACAAGCAGCGGGATGACGAATTGCTTAACCGTCATTCCGCCGCAGACCGTC
The DNA here is from genome assembly GCF_028982115.1 of Wolbachia endosymbiont of Drosophila tsacasi. Lineage (NCBI taxonomy): Bacteria > Pseudomonadati > Pseudomonadota > Alphaproteobacteria > Rickettsiales > Anaplasmataceae > Wolbachia > Wolbachia endosymbiont of Drosophila tsacasi. The sequence continues at coordinate 22,080 of NZ_JAPQLJ010000042.1, forward strand.
ATACCGCGATTCATTCGCAGTATCTCATCCGCTAACAAGAGATCCCGCTGCGGGATGACGGTTGTCGTTTAGTTACAAACATTAAGAAATTTACCAAACGAAAAAAAAGGCAAAAGAAATCCCGTGTTAGCTAGTTGTCACTCTCTAATCCTGCAAATTGGCGTACTATACTGTCTAAACGACTTATAAGCGCGTTTCAGCTTGTGTAGGTAAGAACCTAGAAATATTGTGAAGACATAAGGTGCACATAGTGCAAAAAATTAAAAATAAGACGCCAACTACGTTGTTTTCTTGCTGTTTAATCTGCACAGATGAAGATAACTGAATACCTTCAGTTTCATGATAAGGGGGCTGGTGGAGCTTGTCAAGCAAGTTTTATGGCCTAGCGTCACACGCTGGAATGACACCAGATCTCACATTCATTCTACTGCAACGCAGAAAATTCGTACAATTGTGCATGATGTAGGGTTTCTAGCTACATTTTTCTATTAAACTCACCTTTCCTCTATGTAACAGATTTCGTATTAAATTTTAAATTTAATGCGCCTAGATATACAAGCATTCCTAGCAAAACCATAGGTATGGAAAGCAACTGTCCCATAGTTAAATCAAGCCACAAATAGCCAATTTGATAGTCTGGTTCGCGAAAAAACTCAACGAAAAAACGTACTATTCCATACCACATAACTGCAATACCAGTTAACGCACCGTGATACAGTCTTATTCTAGTCAAGAAAAACAGTGAATTTGCAACTGCAAAAAGTAGCAGGCCTTCAAAAAGCGCCTCATAAAGCTGGCTTGGATGACGCAGCAAATTATCACCACTTTCTGGAAATACCATACCCCATGGCATAGTTGTAACTCTGCCAAATAACTCTCCGTTTATAAAATTGCCTATGCGACCTAAAAATAAACCTATGGGAACTCCGCAAGAAACTAGGTCCAGTGCATAAAATATAGGAATGTTATGTCTTTTACACGAAATTATTACTGCAAGCAAAACTCCTATAGCACCACCATGAAATGACATTCCCCCTTCCCAGGTCTTCAATATCTCAATAGGGTTGCTTATATAAAGAACTGGATCATATATCAATACGTAGCCAAGTCTACCTCCAAGGATAATGCCTACAATAGTTGCTGTTAATAGCGAATCGTAAAAATTCTTAGTAAATATTTTTTGGTCGTCTAGCTTGTGTAAATACCAATATGCAAACACTATACCCAAAACGTAAGCTAAGGAATACCAATATATAGAAACAGGCCCGATACTGAAAATTACTGGATTTAAAGACATATTTTGCTATAAATTATTCTTAGACAATCTACTTTTTTCACGATCCCACTCTCTCTGTTTTATGGTTGCTCTCTTATCGTAGAGTTTTTTTCCTTTTACAATGGCAATTTTAGTTTTTGCAAATCCTTTATCATTAAAATAGATCGAAAGCGGCACAACAGTTATCCCAGCGGTCTTGATTTGACCAATTAGTTTATTTACCTCCTTTTTATGCAAAAGTAATTTACGCTTCCTTTTCGGCTTATGATTTTTTTTGTTCGCAGCTTTATATTCTGCAATATGCATATTATGCAGCCATATTTCACTATTTTTTTCGATAACGTAAGCGTCGGAAATATTCACTTTTCTTTCTCTTAGCGATTTAACTTCACTGCTTAATAAGACCATACCCGCTTCAAATTCTTCTAAGATGAAATATTCAAATCTTGCTTTTCTATTTTCTGCAATAATTTCCATATCTAAAGATCTTTAAGCTTCAATATATTACAGAGTTTTTAACTTAATTCATAATATATCTTTCCTTAAAAAATCATTTAAGTTATACTGCAAACCATGAACCTTAGGCAAAAAATCAAGTTTTTTTCTCTATCATTTTTAATTTTATTTTCTCTATGGACTGTATTGTCTGGTTGTTTTGAGTCATTTTTTATTTTTTGTGGAGTGTTTTCCTCTATATTCACATTATTTATCTTTAGAAGGTTGATAAACGCTGAAAGAGCTCTTAGCCAGATTTTAAATGGTACGAGTAGACTGTCGTTTTATAAGTTAGTAAGTTATATACCATGGTTAATGTACCAAATCATTTTATCAAGTGTTTATGTAACAAAAAAGGTGCTACAACTCAAATCTAAGCTTGAGCCAATCATTATCCTAAAAAAATGCAAAGGGCATAATGATGAAAGCATTGCGTTATTTGCCAATTCGGTTACAATCACTCCTGGAACTTTAACTATCAATGTTGAAAGCAAGCAGAAAACATATTTCTCTACCATGTATCTGATAGATAAAGATCTTGAAAGCGGCATTTCTGAAATAGAAAATAAAATCTTAAAAATACTACGTTCAGTTAAGTAATTGCTTTAAATAAGCTAACAGCATCCTTATATTCCCTTACAAGACTTTCAAGCATCTCTTTTGGAAGGCTATTGTTAACAATAGAACATAAATAATTATATAAATCTTCTAACTTTAGTATGTTATTTCTCTTCTTGCTGTTGAATTTATACGGAAAAATACCTTCCATAACTTCAATAGTAGTAGCCTTGTTTAAAAATACATTTTCACTTGTCACGCTTATTCTTCCTAAAACAGTGTTAATTTCAGGTTCGTCATTTGTATAAAAATCTGATAGCTTAGTTATTCTAACAACGTATAAAGTTACTATTTTTGATAAGCAATTATCAGCATATTCACAATTTTTTATTACCTCCCACTGAGTAACCTGAGATTTACCTATTTTTGCATTGTTCGGTAATTTACTCATTCAACTTTCTCCGTTTAATCCAGTAGATAGATTATACTAATACTTTGTTAAATAAATGATAACGCAATCATAAAAATATATATTCATAATGACATGTTATATAAAATAGTACGATATCCAAACATTAAAGTTGATTTAGGCTAGCTACGCTCTGAAATAGCTTTACTTTTTGAGTTATTTTGTTAACATTCACCAAATCAATTGCACAAAATGAAAAAGGTGAAACTTGGGATACTAATTTCAGGCAGGGGATCAAATATGCAGGCCTTGATAGAGGCATGTCAAAATCGTAATTTTCCTGCAGAAGTTGTGTGCGCTATCACAAATAATAGCGAAGCTGCTGGCCTAAAAATAGCAGAACAAGCAGGAGTGCCAGCGTTTATTGTTAGAGATAAACCACTTGATGCTGATAAAATTCACGAAATATTTGTTCAACATAAGGTTGATTTAATTTGCCTTGCAGGGTTTATGAGAATCCTGCAAGCTAATTTTCTCAGTAAATGGAATAACAAGGTAATAAATATTCATCCCTCTCTACTTCCGTCCTTTAAGGGCCTAAATGCTCAAGAGCAAGCTCTAAAAGCAGGAGTAAAAATCGCAGGCTGTACTGTACATTACGTCACTCCTGAAATTGATGCTGGAGCCATAATTGCTCAAGTTGCTGTGCCAGTGTTACCAGCTGATGATATTCAAAGCCTCTCAGAACGCATTCTAGCTGAGGAGCATAAGTGTTATGCAGAAGCAGTAAGATCAATAGCAGAAAATATTAATTATTGACCTTAAGTGTTTTTTCCAACTTCAACAAAAAATAAATTTTCGGGTTCCAGTAAAGAGCTTGCCAGTTCGTTTACTTTCTCTAATTTAACGTCATTAATATAGCTCACAAAATCATTTATATGGTTAATATCGCGGTTGTTTGTCTGAATATTATTTAGTTTTGCAACTATGTTGTTATTATTAAACATAGAGAAAACATGGGAATTTACCATACTAATTTTTGTATCCCGAAACAACTGCTCATCAATTCCTTCCTTTTTTATCCTGCTAAATGTATCTTTTACCGCTGATATTGATTGACTGGCAGTAGAACTATCAGTACTAAGACTTCCAATCATAATGTTCCCATGTTTATTGAGAATAATACTCGCATAAACACCATAAGTAATGCCTAAGTTTTGCCTCAGTTCTTTCATTAATATTGAATTCAGCCCCATGCTGCCAAGCGCATTAATCAAGATTTGAGCATTATAGTAGTCTGGATCTTCATAAGCTATGCCTTTTTGAGCAAAAAGTATCACACTTTGTGGTATATCCATAAAAATGTTTTTATTCTCTGCAGGACCAAAATCATTTTCCACAGGTATTTTTCTAACTTTTGATCTTTTTGACGGCAATTTAGATAAATATTTATCTAATAATGTAATAATTTCTTCTTTTTTTGCACAACCAGCAACACTGATAACTATGTTATCTTTAGTAAAATTACGTTTTATGTACGTTAGAACATCATCTCTGGTAATGCTCATTATAGTGTCAACAGTACCATATTTGCTTCTTGAGTAGGGGTGCTTTTTAAACAATAACGTATTCAATTCTTCTCGGGCAACAAAAAAAGGATTTTTTTCAAGATTATTAAAATCAACTTTGGCTTTCTCGAAAACTCTATTCAACCCTTCAGAGTCAACTTTAGGACGTATTATAGCGTCGCTTAGTAACGAAATTGCATCCTCTAGATTCTCAGACAAAGTATTTAATGAAACCCTAAATGCTTCTAAACCAGCAATAAAATTTAAACTAATCCCTTTATCTTCAAGCTTTTTCGCAAAATCTCTGGCATCATTTTTTCCTGCCCCTTCTTGAATTATAAGAGAAGTAAACCAATCTAGTCCCTGTTTTTCCGAATTTTCATACACATAACCTGCATCTTTGAATGAGATATTTATCGAAACTTTTGGTAAGTCATAGCTTTCAACAAATAGAAACTTAAATCCTTTACGGGTAGTGACCTCCTCTATATTTAAGTTACCACTTGCTTGTAAATTAAAGCTTAGACAGAAAAAAAGTAGAAATACAAGTTTACTTATCTTCATTATTACCTCCTTTTGGTAGCAAACGACCGACTAATTTATTAGCAGAAAAAATAGCACGGATTTTATTATTTACATCCTTCAGATTGACATTATTGATTTTGCTATATGAAATATCTATTTCATCAAGTGGAATACCAAGCGCTAAGTGTGAGCCATAAAAAAATGCTATACTATTTAAACTGGATAAATTATCAAACTGTGCTGCCTTGTACCTATACTTCGAGTTTTGCAATTCCTCGCTTGTTATTCCTGTGGACATAAAATTATTAATAGAATTTTCTAATTCTCTTTCAACAGCACCTAAATTAACCCCACTTTTTGGAATGACCTGAATATCAATATAGCCATCACTAAAAGTTAAACTATTGTAATAAGCAGATACTGATACTGCCACATCTTTATCTAAAACCAAATCTTTATACAGTTTGCTGGATTTGCCGCCACCTAAAATGTCAACCGCTAAATGAGCAGCAGAGGTTTCACTTGTGTGCTTAAATAAAGAAACACGATAACGAAAATATAAAACTGGTTCTTTTACTTCAGTGCTCTCTAAAATCACCGATAAACCTGCATTATGCACTGGATCCTGATTTGGGTAATGTCTCATTACAGGCTTAGCTTTAATTTCGCCATATTTTTCTTCTGCTAATTTCACTACTTCATCAAGTTCCACATCACCCACAATCAGTAATATTGCATTGCCGGGGTGATAATAGTTATCATGAAACCTCGTTATGTCATCCTGATTGTAAGTTGTGATATCGCTCTCCCAGCCAATAACAGACCTGCCATAGCCAGTACGGTAAAATGCACTATCCATTTCTTCCCATAACAAAGCGTGAGGATGATTATCAAATCTCATCTTCCTCTCTTCCAGTACAATGTTTTTTTCTCTTTCTATTTTATCTTGAGTAACATTAAAATTGCCCATTCTGTCTGCTTCAACTTCCATTGCCAGTGGTAAGTCATTTTTAAGGACTAATTCGTAGTAACAGGTATATTCCTTAGTAGTAAACGCATTAAACTGGGCCCCAATGCTACTCATAGTGGCTTCTATATCTGTGAACTTCCCTGTAGTTTCAAACATTAAATGTTCAAAGTAGTGAGCCAATCCTGCTTTGCCAATTGGATCATCCATTCCCCCAACTTTGTATATTACTGCATGTAAAACGGCTGGAATCCGGTGATTATGAACAACATAGACATCTAGTCCGTTACTGAGTTTAGCATGTTTTATGTCGTGCTCTATGCTCAAAGCCTTCAAAGAAATTGGGTAAGTAAAAAAGAGTGCAGGTAGTATAAGAAAACTAAAAAACTTATGAAGCATTATTTCGACCTAATATAAAAACAATTATTTTATTCCTCATTTTGTTTAGAAATAAACATATCGTATATATACCACTTATATAACAATGTGAACATTCCACAAACTATAGATAAATCCGCTAAATTAAAAGCTGGCCAATACCAATCATCAATATGAAAATATATGAAATCATACACAGCTCCCCAATAAATCCTATCAACTACGTTTCCGATTGCTCCACCAATCATCAGAGAAAACCCAAGGTAAGTTAACTGATCATCAGACTTGTATATCAAGCATGCAAGTATACCAATTATTAGTATTGAAAATGCTGAAAAAAAGAAACCGCCATGCGGTAAAGCGCTACACATTCCAAAACTAATGCCTGAATTCCAAACTTCAACTAGCTTTATAAAGCTAGCGATCTCAATTGATTCTCCCTCATCAATCAATGAGTTTATGTACAATTTGCTCGTTTGGTCAATCAATACTATAATTAATATAACAATTAAGCATAACTTTTTCATAAATTTGCCTTTAACCTATAAACTTTAAGTATATCATAATTTATCTGTTTTGTTAACTCCTCAATACTATGGAATTTTTTTTCTGACCTTATGAATTTTAAAAGTTGTATATTAACTTTATGATTATATACGTCTTCATCAAAATCGAATATGTGCATTTCTATTATAGGCTTTTTCAGATCCTTAAATGTAGGTCTCATACCAATATTGACTACTCCATATAACCAATTTGGGTTATTATAAGAAAACATCACTTTAGCGTAATATGTACCAAATTTTGGTTTTATCATGCAATCTTCTATAGGAATATTTATGGTTGGGAATCCTATTTCTCTACCTCTACACGCACCCTTTGTCACAACACCAGAAACTTGACAAGGTCTACCAAGTAATTTATTAGCAATTTCTATTTCGCCCCTTTTTACATACTCTCTGATTGAAGAAGAAGAGCAAATTTTGCCGTCAATTATTAATGGCTCTAATTTAGTCAAAGAGTATCCATATGTTTCAGAATATTTCTCTAGAGTTAATATATCACCCAATCGTTTATGACCAAAAGTGCAATTTTCTCCGACAATTATGTGTTTAGCGCCATATTTATCTATTAAAATCTCACTGATAAAGTTATCGCAGCTAACCTCAGAAAAACCTCTACTAAAATTAATAATATACAAGTAATCTATACCATAGCTGCTGATTAGTTCCTTTTTTTGTTCTTGGTCTATTAACCTAAAATTGCTTCTACCAAATAAAACAGTTGATGGGTGAGGCTCAAAAGTTAAAACTGCAGAGGGTAATCCTCTTTCTTGTGCTACCTTCTTTAGAGTGGAAATTGCAAATTCATGTCCTAAATGAATGCCATCGAAATTTCCGAAGGTTAGTGCTATATTATTTTCTATCCCTTGCTCACAATTATAAATAATTTTCATACAATTTGATGTTTTTACATGTTTCTTATATATAATAACTATATTTTAGTAAGCTATGGAGATAAATTGTGAAAAATGTTGTGATATATGTAAAGAAGGGCTGTCCATACTGCATAAAGGCAAAGGATTTACTAGATAGAAAAGGTGTGGAATATGAAGAAATCGATGTGCTCAAAAACTCAGATCTATTTAACGACATAAAATCAAAGTATAACGTTAGAACAGTTCCACAGATCTTTATTAACGATAAGCACATTGGGGGGTGTGACAAATTGATGGATCTTGAAAAAGAAGAAAAGTTGGATGATATGCTAAATAATAATGACAGTTACATTGATGTCACAACCTACACAAGTAACAATGACGAATATGAAGAAGGCGTTGTACTACACGATGATTTTATGTAACTTTTTATCTTGTTTTGTTGTGTAATACCCAAATGAAAACTAGTATGCTCACTTTAAACAATTCTTAATGAATTAAAAATACAATTCATTTAGTAAGTTTTTTTAGTGGGAAAAAATGACAAAAAATATTTCAATTATTAGCAGAAACTTAATTAGTATCGAATTAGTTAACAAACAAGATTTAGAGAATTTCATCAAGATTTTTACAGTGCTTGGTAAACATATAGCAGCTAAAACACTTTTTACAGAAGAAGTGAGAATAGAGTATAAACAGCACAACGGCAAAGAAGTTGTTGAATTGCTAAAAGATACAGACTTTACATATCATGAAGTTGAAAATGTATTGAACCACCTGAGTAAACATGGAATGAAGGTGCCCAGCAGTGTTATAGCACACACCCTTTTTGCTGCATACAATCACGCACTTGAATCTAAGAATGTAGCATTTTCTTTTTCTGAAGGCTCTCCACAATTTAACATCAGAGTGAGTAAGAACACCTTCATAATAACTCCTATGAGTGAAGAAAATTTGGAATTAAATTCACAAAGTAGCAGGACATTAATAGAGTCGTTACAGAGCAAAAAAAATATTTATGATTGTATAGTAGAAGAAAATACCATTAAAGTTATAGTGCATTCTGAAATACATCAAGCTATAAATTTGATTATAAAATCACTGATAAAGTCTCGCCTTTTAGCAAAAGAGGAAGAAGGAAAATTCAAAGAGAAATTGAGACAACTTGCTTTTAAAGATCAAGCTTTTGTTGAGTATTCCAGTATCAAAACCATCAGTAGGTATCCACATAATCATCCTCTGAGAAAGCATGAAAGTATTACTAAGGACATAGAAAATATTTTATGTGATTTCATAACAAATGAGAATAGCGAGTTTGCTATAGAGCAGTTAAATAAGCTGAGCTCAGCAGTTTCTCCGGATACTCCAAGAATCATCACTAAAACTATAGATAAACTTGTTAAATTTCATTAAGGTATACGAGGGCCAATAGACTTCTTGTATACCTTCTGTCATCCAAGTAGCAAAGCTACTTGGTTCTTTTTTTGGTTCCAGCACTATATACATAGCTGTACAAACATTGTAGCCGCTATTCAAGTAGCCCGCAGAAACGAAAAAACTTACTTGACAAACTCCACCAGCCCCCTTATCATGATAGTGAAGGTATTCAGTTATCTTCATCTGTGCAGATTAAACAGCAAGAAAACAACGTAGTTGGCGTCTTATTTTTAATTTTTTGCACTATGTGCACCTTATGTCTTCACAACATTTCTGGGTTTTTACCTACATAAGCTGAAACCCGCTTATAAGTCGTTTAAGACAGTATAGTACGCCAATTTGCAGGATTAGAGAGTGACAACTAGCTAATGCGGGGTTTCTTTTGCTTTTTTTTCTGCTTAGTAAATTTCTTAAACATTTTAGCTAAGGTGAGTTGCACTTAAAAGCAGCTAAATTGCAGTGTTCAAGACTTAAAAAAACGCCAATACAGAAAATAGACAATGACCAGGGCTTCTTTTGCCTTTTTTTCGTTTGGTAAATTTCTTAATGTTTATAGCTAAAAGAGCCCAAGAGAGGTGTCATTCCAGTGTCAAGCACTGGAATGACATCATAGGGGCACTGCCCACTTGTGGCCCAAACTACAACGTTCGTACAGTTGTGGGTAACAGGAGGTAATGCAAGGAATCTAATAGCGCAGCAACACGGAACCCCATGTGAAACCTGCACCTATTGCAATCAGCAGTACCAGATTTCCTGATTTTATTTTTGATTCTTGTATTGCATAGTCTAAAGCTAGTGGAATTGACGCTGCTGAGGTGTTTGCATGCTTATCAACGGTATTAATCACTTTCTCTATAGGGAGATCTAACTTCTTTACTACTGCTTCAATAATACGAATATTTGCTTGATGGGGAATTAGCCAGTCAATATCAGTGATTTTCAAATTATTGCATCTTAGTGTTTCCTCTACTGAGGCTGTTAACTTATCCACTGCATGTTTAAACACTTCTCTTCCATTCATGCATATTTTTCCAGAATCACCAGTAGAGGATACCCCTCCGTTCGTACATAGTATATCTACGTTGCCATCAGAGTATAAGTTTGTTGATATGATGCCACTTCTACCAATTTCTGATTTCATCACCACTGCACCAGCACCATCACCAAAGAGTACACAAGTTGACCTATCTTCCCAGTCAACAACCCTAGACATTATTTCAGCACCTATAACCAATGCATATTTAATTCTATCGTTAGATTTTATAAGCGAATCAGCAACTGTAACTGCATATATAAAACCAGAGCATACTGCTTGTACATCAAAAGCAAATGCATTTTTACATTTTAACTTACTTTGTACAATCGTTGCACAGCTAGGCAAAGTTTTATCAGGCGTTGTTGTTGCAACTATAATCAAGTCAATTTCATCTACTGAAATTTTAGCTTTTTCTATAGCACTTTTTGCTGCATTTACAGCTAGATCTGACGTTAATTCTCCTTCATCTGCTATATGCCTTTGAACTATTCCTGTCCTCTGCCTTATCCATTCATCGCTCGTCTCAACTATCGATGCAATTTCGTTGTTACTCAACATTTTTCTTGGTAGGTAAGATCCAGTGCTTAATATGAAACTTTTATTCAATATGACTTACCCCATTAATTATCTTTTGATTTAAATTTTCACTAATTGCATTTACTGCAAATTTTATAGCATGAGCAAAAGAAATAGCATCAGAATTTCCATGACTTTTAATGATGATACCATTCAGCCCTAAAAACATAGCTCCACTTTTAATTTTGGGATTAAAACGCGTTAATGCTTTATTTAGTTTAGATTTTAACAATATACCAATAAGCATTTTCGCTATCCACGAGTTGAATACTTCCTGCTTTATTAGATTGATAAAAGTATTAGCGGTTGCCTCAGCTGTTTTGAGCATTACATTGCCAACAAAACCATCAGCAACAATCACATCTATATTGCCCTCTAAAAATTCACTTGCCTCTATATACCCTTTGAAATTAATGCCTGGAGCGTTTTTAAGCAACTCAAAAGCGCCGCGCACTGAGTCATTACCTTTAACTTCTTCTGTACCGATATTTAGCAAAGCAACCTCAGGATTGTCAATTTTTAGCGCTACTTTTGCAAATATACTTCCCATTAATGCAAACTGGAATAACGAATCGGCATTACAATCGACATTTGCACCAAGGTCAAGCAAAGCAAAGCTTTTTGTCTTAGTTGGACAGATAGAGACAATAGCAGGACGATAAATATTTGGTAATGTTCCTAAAATAAATCTAGAAATTGCCATCAACGCCCCGGTGTTGCCTGAAGATACCACTCCGAAAGCTTTACCTTCTTCCACTGCAACAATTGCAGCTTTCATACTTGAGTCTTTACGATGTCTCAGCGCAAAAGATGGCTTATCATTTGCAAGGACATTGTCAGAACAATGAGTAAACTCAGAATTGTTACTTACTTTTTTATATTTCAAAAGCAAAGGAGATACTTTTTCCTTATCTCCATAAATATGAAAAAGAACTTTAATGTCTGGGTCAACAAGATTATCCAAAAAAAAGCCAGCACCCTGAATTACGGAAAGAGGCGCAAAATCGCCCCCCATAGCGTCAAGTGCAATCACTATGTGATTATTGACCGTAGGTAACATATCATAATAGTCATTCTGCCTGTTGCTTAATGAAAACTCGTTTTCCTTTGTAACTGCCATCGACTGCTACATTGTGAGGCAACATGAATTCCCCAGTTGCTGAACATACCACAATATTCTTGGGCTCAATAGCATGATGAGAACGATGCATATTACGCCTTGACTTTGACTTTTTTCTTTTTGGAACTGCCAAAACTTCCTCCATTCTACTACAAAATTCAATTCATTAGTAACATGTTTTTTACAAGAAGTAAACAGGGATAATAAAATAAGTAAGGTCTGTTTATATAATTTAAGTTATAAATCCTTCTTGCGAAGCTTGCAATTTATACAAACATTTGCTTTTGCAGGCAGTCCATTAAATTCTGGAGTCAATTTTACCTCAAGCACAATGGTGTCATCCGAGTAGCTTGACTACTTGAATCCAGAAAACTTAATTTCAACCAAATAATAAAGACTGGATTCCAGTGTCAAGCACTGGAATGACACCATTATAGAGTGAACCAGTGTTAAGTACTGCCTTTGTGTTTGCAAAGCTGTACGAACATTGTGATTTGAGAGCAATCTCCACTAGAGAGGATGTCATCCCAGTGCTTGACACTGGGATCCAGCTAAGTTGGTAAGCATAAAAGTAGCCGTTTTATGTTAAAATACACCGTTTTGATGATTATGAAAAGGCTAGATTCCAGCGTCACGCGCTGGAATGACATCATTTGCTATGCAAATTGCTTTTAGAAAGATAAACGTTCGTATAGTTGTGTGCGGTATAAGGTAAAGTTACGTTAGCTATTGAACTTAAAACATATCTCAGCTATACTTTGCGATAAAGTTAATAAAAATTTTAATAAAATCAGTAACTCTAGCTAAAACGAATACAAAGTGAGCTTTTTTGATATAAATAGTGTTAGAATAATTGGTAGGTACTTTATCAATTTTTTGTTAAGGCTTGGTAGTGCATTCATATTTTTTATTCAATCTCTATACCACTGCTTTGTGCCGCCATATTATTTTAGCAACGTAGCAAGACAAATTATAGAGATAGGCTTTTTCTCTCTGCCAATTGTTGGGCTCACTGGAGTTTTCATAGGAGCGGCAATAGTTTTACAAAGCAGTTTGAGTGACTCATTAATTAACCAAGAGCAGATAATACCCAAACTTGTTACGATCACTATCATTAAAGAGTTAGGACCAGTTTTGATCAGCTTAATAATGGTAGGAAAGGTTGGATCATCAATTGCGGCAGAAATTGGTACAATGCGCATCACCGAGCAAATAGATGCCCTTACAACTTTGAACATCAACCCTTTCAAATATTTAATTGCACCGAGAGTTTTGGCATCAGTTATAGTATTTCCTATACTTACAATATGTGCAGATCTAATAGGAATATTTGGAGGGTATGTCACTGCAGTCTTCGAATTTAACCACAATCTAAATATATACATTAAATACACAGCTCAATTCTTTAATATGTACGATTTTATTGTTGGGCTAATAAAAGCAATTGCTTTTGGCGCCATAATTTCTGTCTCAAGTTGCTATTACGGTTACCATTGTAAAGAAGGTGCACGAGGAGTAGGTGTTGCTACAACATCAACTGTTGTCTTATCGTCCATACTGATCATTTTAGCAAACTACATGATTACTTTGATACATGCGTAACCCCATAATATCAATATTGAACTTAAGCTTATCTTTTGATGATAGGACAGTATTAAAAGATCTAAGTTTCGATATATTAAAAGGGGAATCATTAGTCATACTTGGCGGCTCAGGAAGCGGCAAATCTGTACTAACAAAAACAATTATCGGCTTGCTTGCTCCAGACTCAGGGTCTGTTAAAAAAAATAGTAAAAGCAAAAATAAATTTGGTGTTTTATTTCAAAATTCCGCTTTATTTGACTACGTTACAGTGTGGGAAAATATATCTTTTAATTATAAAAAGCGCTTTAATATCAGCAAAAAGGAGGCAAAACAGCTAGCAATCGAGAAGTTAAATGATGTTGGACTGGAGGAAAGCATAGCAGATATGTTTCCAATAGAGCTATCAGGTGGAATGAAAAAAAGAGTAGCACTTGCAAGGGCGATTGCACACAATCCAGAAATCATCATATTAGATGAGCCAACTTCAGGATTGGACCCGATTATGTCAGATATAGTAAACGAGATAATAGTAAAATTATCTAGAGATCTTAACCCTACAATTATCACGATTACACATGATATTCATAGCGCATTTAAAATAGCTGATAAAATAGCAGTGTTATATGAAGGGGAGATCATTTCCCATGGAACTGTTCAGGAAATACAAAATACTAATAACGAATATATAAAGAAATTCATTCGTTATATAAGGTAGCAGACATTGGAATTCGGATTTTTTTCAAACTGGGTCCTATATAAGATGACAGAAATTGTTTGTATTAGCTATATTCAAAAGCCCTATTGATATTTTGCAATATTTGTGATAAAATAATAGCTTAAGGTTGAGAATAAAAATTTATGAGTGAAGCTCAGGGGCCAAATATTGCAGAATGGCAAGCGCAGCAGCAACACCAAGAAGCCGCTGGTGAGAAAAGTGGTTTTGGTCTTGGTCATAGTGACTCTGTTTCAACAGTCGTGGATGGAATGAAATGGTTGTTCAACTTTCATGAAGGGGCGATTGCTGCTTATAGTAACGTGTTTGAAGGTTTGGTAAGTGGCAGTAGTTTAGTAACACTGTTTGGAAAATCAGGTAATATGTTTGGCATAAAATTTCTTGAAAGCCTTGCAGAACATTTTTCAGGTGGAGGTGGGGAAGATATGCCATCAGAAGGAATGGATATGGCTCATGGTGATGAGGGACCTCACTCAGATGATTACCCTCATGCCAATAATGAAATGGCTCATAATGCTGATGGTTTGCAAGACATGCATGATGCAGGTGATCACCATGGTCAATCTTTTTCACCTGGTCCTTCACCATCTGTTGGCGATGACCACGGACCTGAACTTGGTTAAACGCTTAAAAACTGCTGAATAGTATGCGAGAAGACCTAATAAGAAAAGTTGCTATTGTTGTGAGTTTGTCTTAGTGAAAAAGGTTTCAGTTTTAGGATCAACAGGAAGTGTTGGAAAAAAGACTGTAGATTTGCTCTCAAAGAGAAAAGAAGAATACCAAGTGGAAGCACTAAGTGCCCATTCAGACTTTGCTCTACTGGCACACCAAGCAAAACTGCTGAATGCAAAATACGTTGCTATCTCCGATGAAAGGTTTTACAAAGATTTAAGAGAAAACCTAGTTGGTACGGATGTAAAAATAGCAATTGGTGCTGAAGGTCTAGTAAATGTTGCTTCCCTACCCGTTGATCTCTCAGTTATCGCAATAGTTGGTATTGCAGGCCTTGGGCCAGTTATAGAAGTCATAGAAAGTGGCACTAAAGTCATTGCACTAGCGAACAAAGAAAGCATTGTTTGCGGTGGAAAGTTATTACTCAAAAAAGCTAAAGAAAAAAACGTACAAATAATCCCTATCGACTCTGAACACAACGCAATTTTTCAAGTTTTGCAAAATGACGACAAATGCGTAGAAAAAATCATACTTACTGCTTCTGGTGGACCATTCTTAAACTATAGTTCTGAGCAATTAAGAAATGTCATGGTAGATCAGGCGCTTAGTCACCCCACTTGGAATATGGGAAAGAAAATCTCGATTGATAGTGCAACAATGATGAATAAGGCACTAGAGATAATAGAAGCACATAACTTGTTTAATATCAGTCCGAGTAAAATTGAAGCAGTAGTGCATCCTGAGTCAATAGTACATGGAATTGTAGTCTATCAGGATGGTTTCAACTTTGCTGTGCTTGCAGAAAATGACATGGCAATTCTTATTTCATATGCTTTGTCTTGGCCAGAAAGATCAGCTTTAAATCGTAAATTAGATTTAACAAAGCAAGGAAAGTTGACCTTTCAAGAACCAGACCATAAGCGTTTTCCTGCGCTAAAGCTTAGCATGGCAGTGTTAAACTCTTCTGCTCCACAAACAAACAGTATTGTGCTCAATGCTGCAAATGAAATAGCTGTTAATGAATTTTTGAAGTCACGAATTGGCTTTTTAAAAATAGTAGAGATAGTGGAATCAACAATGGAAAGTTTTGATAGTTACACTGATATTAATTCACTATCTGATATAATAAATATTGATTGTGAAAGTCGTATTATTGCCAATAAAATCGTTGAAAGTAAAGTTGTTGCGTATAGCTAGAGTAATGTAACCGGACTTATAGCGCTGACATTAGCCAACGGAGAAACAGAGCTTTTTGATCGAGACTTTGGAAGATATCAGTAAAGCTTATGTATTAAATAGCCGCAATAAGGTAGATAAGCCTAAACGCCATCATGTCTTTAGGAGAGTTTGCTAATGAAGGTTCTTAAGTTGACGCCATTGACTGTTCTCCCTCGCCATACCGTCATGGTATCTCTAGATCCCGCTAACAAGCAGCAGGATGACAGTTGTCAGGCTAGCCTGTCATCCCAGTGGCCAGACAATGGGATCCAGAAAAGTTTGCTTGCAAGCAAGCAAACTAGCATAGAAAGTGGTTGTTAAAACACAACGTTTTCGATGAGATTATATGGAAAACTGGATTCCAGTGTCAAGCACTGGAATGACACCATTTGCTGTCTTCAAAAATGAATGTTCGTACAGCTATATCCATGATCTTCAGAATGTTGTCCCGCATTAGAATGAGAAAACGTCCCACCAGGTTCGATGTCATGATAAGAAGGAGCAGTTGGAGAGTAAGGAGGTGGTGAATCATAATCTCCATAACCACGCCCTTGTCCAAGATAGCTTCTTACCGCTTCTTTAGCCTTCTCAATATTATCTGACTCTTTCCCATGTTTCATATGAAAAGCCACACCACCAGTAAAACATACAAGAGAGTTGACGCCAAGGACAGCTAAACCCCACGTTGGTAAGACTGGGTAAAACACGCAAGCTATCAAAGCTGCTAAAGAAATAGCGCCAACCGCAAATTCTATATTTCTGAATGTTTTAAGTTTTTTATCGAGATAATCTATTTTTTCTTCTTTTCTAGCCGCTTTTCTGCTGCTGTTATACCAAAAACACATACCAGCATGGAAAGCAACACACACAACTGCAGCTACCATACCTAAAGCTAATAGCTTTCTACTGTCTTCTGAGTCTTTTTTCTTATCTTCTCTGCTTTGATGGCTACCACTACTGAAACCAGGGTTATTTATAACTGTAGTATGACCACCAAACAGGCTGCGAAGTAGTAAATAATCCCAAAAATCTAAACCTCTACCATTATGTACATGTACGTGTGTAACCTGAGGCCTGTAGGTTGCGTTATTCCCTGCGTTATATTGATTATTTCTGCTTTCTGTATTGTGTCTATTAGTTGAGTTTAGACGTGTAAATTCTTCATACGCATTTTTAAAATTCTCCTCACTCCAATTTGTGGTGTTTTGCATATTACGAAATTGTAAAAACTCTTTAACATCACTGTTACCACCTGATTTCTTTATATAGGCTAACGCATACCTTTTTAAAACACTATCACTTGCTACCATAAATACTCTCTTAAGTTAAGACTAAATTAATAAATACTTATTATAACAAAGTAACGTCTTCTTGTCAAATCAACCATAACTTAATACCCAATCAATATCCTTTCCACCAGTTCTTTTATTGTCGGTACATAGCCATTCTCATAAAATGGGTCTTGCTTAAATTTGTACACATTGTGACCGGAAAACATGAGTTCGTTTTCAATATCGCCGTCATGTATAATGTTTTGCAGTGTTTTTTGTATACAAAAACTTCGTGGATCTGGCTTTCGTCCCGTTGAATGGTCGCCGTGATCCTTCCAATTGCTAAACAAACAATGACTTAAGCATCCCATACAATTGATTTGATCTTGTCTTATCTCTGCAAATTTGCCTGGTGTCACAAAAATAACAGTTGTATCTGGAGTTTTCATTGCTTCTGTATACCCTGCTTTAGTCCATGTATTTGCCAGCTCTTTGTCTTTTGAAGTAAGGTAGATCTTCCTACCTCTGCTACCCATTGCAAATTCACTACTGAATTCTTTGCTGGCATTTTCTGAAAATTTTATTTGACGTAAGTTTCTCTCCTGTAACTCACGGATGAAGTTATTTTTTACTGCAGATGAGTAAAACCCTGTTGGACTGAATTTATTTAAAAATACATCACCTTCTTCTAAAGTGAGTAGCTTCTTTTTCCACTCTGCAGAAATTGGGCTTTCTTTCGTCAAAAGTGGACGAGTGCCAAACTGAAAAGCTATAGGGCCAATTTGCAAATTGTTAAGCGAATGTTCCCAATCTTTCAAATGCCACACTCCTCCTGCCATAACAATTGGTGTTTCTGAAAGACCGATCTCGTTCATGAAAGATCTAAGCTCTGCAACTCTTTCAAATGGAGCTTGTGGTAGCCCTGGGTCTTCACTGTTACTGAGTCCATTGTGCCCTCCAGCAAGCCATGGATCTTCATACACTACTCCACCAAGCAAATAGGAAGATATTCTTTGGTAAGTACGCTTCCATAATGCTTTAAAAGCACGCACCGATGAGACAATAGGGTAATAATAAACCTGATATTTAGCTGCAATTTCTCCAAGCCTATAAGGCATACCAGCACCGCAGGTAATACCATGAACTAAGCCTTTTGCTTTTTCTAATATGCCATGAAGCACGCGTTCTGCTGCTCCCATCTCCCAAAGCACATTCATATGTATTCTTCCATGACCTTTTGATATTTCATTCGCTATTTTTGCCTGACTGATTCCAGCTTTAATACTATACTCAATCAATTCACTGTGTTTTTCATTTCTTGTTTTACCTTTGTAAATCAGCGGCACTAACTCACCATTATCATCAATAAGCTTAGCATTTGCACCAGAAAACGTACCCACAGCATCTGCTGCAGCAAATGCTCCACTTGACCTTCCATCACTGATTGCGATGCCTTTGCCGCCCTCGATGATTGGCCACACTTCCTTTCCTGAAATTACTATCTTTTTTATCTTATTTTTCAAAACTTCCTCGCAATCTTTCACTCTATTTTACTTAATTACTAAAAAAATAATAGCTGTTTATTTTTTCTTATATCATCAGAGCCTCTGCATAGCCAAATTTGGGTTTTGAGTAGACACAGCAGCTACTGTAATATAGTTTCGAAAGAAGTCTAATGTATTTTGCTATATGATCATAGGTCTAACGGGCGGAATTGGGGTAGGAAAGAGCTTTGTAGCTAATTGCTTTCAAGAGTTTGGTGCTGCTGTGTTTGATGCTGATTCTGTTGTACACCAACTTTATAAAGTGGATAAAAGCATAATAAGTTATGCAGAAAAAAATTTTCCTGGAGTGGTAGTAAATGGTGAAATAGGTAGAACAGTACTGTCTAAATATTTCTTAGCCTACGATGAAAATTGGAAACAATTTCAATCTTTGGTTCACTCTGCTGTGCTGCGTGAATTAGAATTTTTTATTGCCAAGGAAAAAAAGATCGATAGAAAGCTTTTAGTTTTAGATGTGCCACTTCTATTAGAAACAAAATTTCATTCATACTGTGACCTTATTATTTTTATCTATGCAGATAGCGTTGTGCAAGCTCAAAGACTTAACGAACGCAACATAGATAAAGAAAAGCTAAATTTAATCTTCAATGTTCAGTTATCTATTGAGGAGAAAAGGAAGATGAGTGGCTTTATTATCGACACCAGTGTAAGCAAAGAGTATGTTTTTTCTCAAGTAAAAGATATAGTGGATTCATTAAACCTCAACACGTAGCTCTACTTCATACCACCGTAGTATCTCTTGGCCGCTAACAAGCAGCGGGATGACGAGGTTATCTTCATACTGCCGCGAACCGCCATACCGCCGCGGTATCTCTAGATCCCCCTAACAAGCAGCGAAATGACGATTGTCGATAAATCTAAGTTACTTTAGCAACAATTATTCTCCACCAAATTACTCCGAATTTTAGTTGTATTATTTGCGGATTTCACTGCTAAAATCTCAAATTTTGAGCTTGTGTTCAGAAATAATTCGATTGACCTGCCAAAAAAATCGTATCTCCACCCCTTGAATAGTTTATCTATCTGCCCAGATATTGACCCGGTTAATTCATCTTTTGAAGAAACTAATTTCCTTGATATATTACTTTCTTTACATTTACTATCTAAAATAGTTGAGAGTATATCGAACACAGATTTGTCATAATTATTCGGTAAGATGCTGTTTTGCTGCATCCAATTTTTTTCATTTTCATTAAAAATATTTACAAGCTCTAGTAAATCTGCATCTTTTATATTTTTTGCATTCCTCTTGAGATTATCTAAAATCTCATCAACATGCTCTACATTTTTTTCAATAAAACCAGCTATGACAGCATTATTAATTACTTTATTACGATTCATATTATAGCGCTGTGCTAAGGTCTCTTGCCATTCACTAACTGCTTTAACAGTTAATACCAATCTTGGATTTGCTTCATAATTAAATTTAATTCTCTTCCATGCATCTTTTGGACTATGTAAATACTTATTTATATTAACTATTGATTCCATCTCTTCTTGAAACCAGCCCATTCTATTATTTTCTTCAAGTTTATTGCACAATATTTGGTATAAGTAATATAGGTGTACCACGTCGTTTATTGCATAGTCTAACTGATCCTTGGACAACGGACGCCTTAACCAATCTGAATTTTTAGCTTTAATTTTATCCAGCACTACTCCTTGATATTGCTCTACTACTTTTGAGTAACCAATAAAGTCATGATAATAATGACAAAACATAGCGGCAACTTGGGTATCAAAAATGGGAGTGGGAATACATTTAAACACAGTGAGTAAGGATTCTATATCCTGCCGGCAGCTATGAAACACTTTGGTTATCCCCTGATTTAGCATTATTTTTTTAATGAATGATAAATCAATTTCTGGCACTAATGCGTCTACAATAAAACTCTTCTCTCCGTAAGAAATTTGAATTAACGATAATTTTGGGTAGTAGGTTAAATTATTTCTAATGAACTCCGTATCAACTGCTATAAATTTCGGCTTTTTTGCTATTAATTCTTCACACGTATTTTCCAGCTCTGATGTTGTACTAATTAGCATATATTTTTCACTTGGCGGTTCTACTTTTTCTGGGTAAGGTCACACTTTAACCTCTCTAAATTTGCTCACAACCTCTTAACTTGACGCATAGGACTCCCTACTTGGATGACAGATAGTAGTGCAAAAGCCTCTTACAACTTACTTTTAATTAGTCTAACCCATGCGTGCCAATCCCTCTCACCAAAATTGCTTTCAAAAGATAGGAGATCCTTTACAGCTTTTGAGCAAATTTCTTCACTTGGAATTGATAACTCCCTATTCATTGCTAACGTTAAACATTGAGTTTTGCACGCTCGTTCTAAATGATACGTGTAAAACATTGCTTCTTGTATAGTCCGACCACACGTTATAGATCCATGATTGCGCATTAACATGACAAAATTTTCTTTCAGATCAGCTGTTAACCTCTTTCCTTCTGTATTGCTAAGTGCTAGGGAATTATAATTATAGTAAGAGATTTTATTGTAAAAGTGCAGTGCCCATTGACTTATTGGAAGCAGTCCATCTTTTAGAGAAGAAACTGCTACAATAGAAGGTGTATGCAGGTGAAAAATTGCTTGAATGTCTTTCCTTGCTTGATAAACAAAACCATGAATTATATAGCCAGTTTTATTATATTGATATTCTGTACCCTCAATCACATTTCCATCTAGTGATACTCTCATCAATGAATTTTCATTCACTTCGTCAAAGCGTATACCAAATGGGTAAATATAAAACGACTTTTGATCTTCAGAACGTACCGAGAGGTGAGTATATGTATGATCATCCAGTTTAAGGTAAGACAAAATCTGATAGGCATAGACTAGATCCCTTTTTACTCTGCTCTTTGTTAACAACACAATCCTCTGTTAGAATCTTCTGAAGATTTATACACGAAAAAAGGCTTATAGTAAACTAATAAGTCTATGCTACTCTGTCTTGCTTTCTGAATATCAAACACTTTTGTGTTGTAGCTTGCTTAAAAACAGTTATCGTTATTATAGAGTTTATATACAGAATTTATGTTTCTAAATTGCATAATATCTTAACTATAAAAGTAATTTTCCATGTAATGTTTCATATGTTTTAAAGCTTTATTTTTATGTTATTATAAATGTAAGTTCAAGATTGAAAATAATATGGTAAGTATTAACACAAAAAAACAGCCAGTAGGATTCTTCATATATCTCTCTGGTCTTCCGGGAAGTGGTAAACTTTCCACAGCAATAGAATTATCCAATATGATAGACGCATTAATTGTAAATAGTAAGTTCTATAACAATGTTCAAGTTTGCTCTATATACAATGGTGTCTTTGAACGTGATCAAATACCTAAAGAAGTTCAAGATAGAATATATGGCATTATGCAAATTATGTTTCAGGCAATAGAAAATTATCCGATTCACTCAAAAAATTACATATTTATTGATGAGTTGATGGAAAATAATGACCAGAACATGAGGATGTATGATTCAACAGTAAGACTTAGTAAAAAAATGAACACAGAAATCCTTCCTGTGGTACTTAGGTGTGATCTACCGACATTACAAAAGCGTATTGCATTAAAAAGGCAAAGAAAAAATAGGAAGGTGACTAATGTAAATAGCATGATAGAGCAATTTAGGATTAACAATTTATTTATACCACCGAGTGCCATAGAGATAGAAAATTCAGATATGAGTATAAAAGAAGTAGCTCAAGAGATAGTAAACCAGATGCACAAGCTTAGCCAAATTAGCATGTACGCGAAAGAATAGTCTATAATGATTTCATATACTGAGGCTCATTTAAATATAGAGCCTCAACCTCATTTAATTTTTGCTTGTTCTTCAGTCTATAATGAACTAATAGTCCTGCATGGCTAGCATTTAAATTGCAATCCATATGTGTAATGCAGTCACTGCTTGTAGCGTGACACTTGGATCCAGGGTCACGTGCTGCAGTTGGACCAGATAGCGGCAATAAATTGAAATCAAATAACTGCGTATAAAACCCTTGAGCATTTTTGATTATAGCTCTGATATTTTTTTTGCTATTCGTACAAAGCAAAGATATTGTGTAAGCTTGAACTTCCAGCGCACTAACTCCGTATAATGGCTTATTTGTAGCAAGATTTATACCTTGTGCTGCTGATATACCAACTCTAATTCCAGTGAAACTTCCTGGTCCAACTACCACCGCTAAATGATCTATTTTATCATAATTATAATTGTGCTTATCAAATAAAGTATTCAGAATTTGAAAAAATGATTCTACATGATTGTTGCTGGCGGAATTGCGCTCTACAAAACAATTACCATCATAATCAACTATTGCTATTGAACTACCAGTACCTACAGTATCAATCGCTAAAATAGACATTACTTAAGCTTATCATAGAGTTTTGTAAACATCATAGTAAAGGCACCATTACCCATAACATTTGCTGAAGTGATTATTGGATCAAACACTATATACAAGGCTGTGATTAACGAAAGCATTTCTGGAGAAAATTTGAGGTGTTTCTCAAGAATAGGTAGCATTACCATAATTCCTCCTGCCGGCACTGCAACGATAGCAAACTTAAATAACAAAAAATAGAGAAGAAAAGTTACATAGTCCGTTGTGGACAATAAATAACCAGAAGTAATTACCATTGATAATATTATAACAAAAAAGCAATCACCTACTAAATGAAAGCTAGCAGTTATTGGTACAACAGACGATGCTATATCAGGTTGCTTTACATTTTTTTTGCTTCCTTCAAGAGTAAGTGGCATAGTTGCATTACTAGACATTGTGCTCATCGCAGTAATAAATGCCGGTATCATATTGCCTATACTAGCTATCCAGCTTGTGATCTTGAATGAATTTGCTGCTCCATATAAGAGGAAAACATAAAGGTAGGTTGCAGATGCTATAATAATGAAAATTATTGAGTAATCCTTAAATATTATAGATAAAACTTGATCATGCTGCATTTTTAAAGCAAGCCCAAGTACAAATATTGGAATAATCGGCGTCAAAAATGTCTTCAAGATAAAGAGAGTTAAATCTAACATTTTGTTCGAAAGCTCTTTGCTTTTCTTAGGTAGCAGTATAGACACTACTATGCTGGACACAAATCCACAAGCGAGAGCATGAAAGTTAGAAAGGAGTAGCGGAAGCCTAAACGACCATAAAGGAACAATTGTTTCTTCATACGTTATATCTTGTATTGAATAAGTGTTTTGTATGATAAAATGCCCAACAGAATAAGCTATTAAACTTGAAGCCAGATTCGATAAGAAGATCATTATAATAAGTAACAATATGAACTTTATAGCTGACTGCTTAAGATTGTTAACACTGCTAAAGATTAACGCAAAAATAATAAAAGGCATTATAAATAGCAAAACCTCTTTTATACTCAGGCTCGTTGAGTACAAGAAGGTTTTTGCTTCCATTGGAACTAAATGACCAAAGAATGCAACTGAAGTGATGACCGTGAGTAAGATTAATAGTTGTAGCACGTTCTTATATACCAATGTCCTGTGGACATATATATGGTAAGTTAGTTGTTAAGTAAAGCAAAACTGTCTAAACTGCTGTGGAACACTATGAAAAACCAGCTGCTTTTGTTACTCTAGTGCATACTGCACGAATATTGTCTATCAGACCCCAGTGCCTTGACTACTTCGATCCAGGAAAATTGATTATGCACTATACAACATTCTCGATCAAAAAACTGATTCCAGTGTCAGCTACTTGCATGACAAGGAAGAGTGAAATTAGCACTCACCTATTACTCGTGTCGTTTTCAGTAAAAGCCTCCTCCCATGTGCCTTGAGTTGCTGCACGACTATACTCTGTTACTCTATTTTCAAAGAAATTCGTATGTTCAACGCCATTTAGTATTTCATCGAGCCATGGAATAGGATTATTATTGACATCATATATAGACTCAAGACCTAATTGCATTAACCGTCTGTTTGCTACGTAGCGTATGTAATTACGCACTTCTTCTGCGGATAGTCCTTCAACATCTCCTAAATCAAAGGCAAGCTTTATGAATTCGTCCTCAAGCTCAACAATAGTGCGGCATGCAGAATATAATTCCTCTTTAAACTCGTTGTCCCAAATTTCATTATTCTCTTTAATAAATGTATTAAATAACATAATAATTGAATTGGTGTGCAAAGTTTCATCACGAGCTGACCAGGCGATTATCTGCCCCATGCCTTTCATTTTTCCAAAGCGTTGGAAATTGAGCAAAATTGCAAACGATGCAAATAACTGCAACCCCTCAGTAAATGCACCAAACACTGCTAGAGTTTTAGCTACATGTTTTTTATCGTGTTTTTTGCTTTCCTCAAATTCTAGCATGTATTCATATTTCTTTCTCATAGCATCATACTTTAAAAATGCTTGATACTCGCTTTCTGGCATGCCAATTGTGTCTAAAAGATAAGAATAAGCTGCAATGTGTATGGTTTCCATATTGGAAAAACTTGCAAGCATCATGCATATTTCTGTTGGCTTAAATATATTTGAATAATGTCTCATGTAGCAGTTATTTACTTCAATGTCCGCTTGAGTAAAGAATCTAAAAATCTGAGTTAGTAGATTTTTCTCTACGTTTGAAAGTTTAGTTTTCCAATCCTTCACGTCATCAGCAAGCGGAACTTCCTCAGGTATCCAATGGATTCTTTGTTGCTGCAGCCACGCATCATACGCCCAAGGGTAATTAAAAGGTTTGTATATTGGATCTGCTTCTAACAATGACATAAGACACCTGTTATTTTCTAAAGTAAATATTATATTAAATGATATTGAGAATCAGTCAATTTAACTTTTTGAAATTTGACGGTAGGTAATTTATTAGTGTATTATAGCTTCAAGTAATTTATCAACAGAAATGCGAGTATTAATATCTTTTATTTTATTATTTACAGTGAGCTGCACACACACTATTCACAACCACGGAGCTCCTGGCATTAGTGTTGAATTGTGGAGCAAGATAGAAGCAGGTGACGATAAAGAAAAAGTGGTTCACACTTTAGGATCACCAACATTAGTATCAAAGTTCGATGACAATGTTTGGTACTATGTCTCATATAAAATTAAACAAGCTAACTTCTTAGGAAAAAGGAAGTATAGCAGTAAGTCTCTGCAAATTTCGTTCGATCAGAACGGTAAAGTTGCAGATACAAAAGAAACTGACATCTTAGAGAGATCTTTGGCTGTTCTTGATTGAAAATCTGCTGACTACAGAGTTTTTCCCGCCCTTCTTTGTCATCCAAGAACCGTATTACGTCATCCCAGTGCCCAGACACTGGGATCTATTTTTTTCTGGATGCCAGTGTCACGCACTGGTATGACAAGAAAGGAGCGCTGGAATGATAATGTGAAGTGTCTACTTCTGTCATCCAAGTAGCCTGACTACTTGGATGACAGAAGGTAATATAAGAGGTCTATTGTAAGATTTTACCCATTTAGAATAAAGTCTAATGTTACTTCACGCCAAATGTGGTGGTACTGAGTAGGCAAGCCAGTCAATGGGCTACATTTATATACTGCACGCATTGCGTTATCTGCTATCGACCTGAAAAGTGGATTATTTCGATAGGAATCACTGTCTGCTACATCGGCCATAATTATCTCGCCTTGACTGGATAATAATAAGTTAATTTTTATATTAAAATTTTCTTTGTAAGCTATGCTTTCAGGAATGCTCCAGCATTTTGTAAGTTTGTCTCTTATAGAGTTAATAATTTCTGTTACAACTAATTCATCCTTTTCATTCTCAACGCTTTTTTCGTTTCCTATTTCATTTTTTGCCTCTCTAACATCCCTTCTTAATTTCTTCCCTACACTTTTTTTTCTTCTTGGAACTGGAATGAATTCTTTACCCTCGTTAATAATGACTTCTTCTTGCATCTCGATAATTTGCCTCGGTTGTGCTACAACAGTGTGCTCAACTGTTTCTTTTTTCCTTTGTGGTATAGGAACAACTGACGTATCATTCGTTTGGGCTTTTGTTGAAGGTAACGAAAAAAGCAGAAAACAACATAAAGATAAAAAAAGAATGTAATTAGAATAGAAAAAACGCATATGTTAAGCAGCTTGTTTTACTGGTTTAAAGCTAATATTGCACATAAAGTCAATATATTTTAGTTGATGGACGAGTTTGAAGTAAACAAGGAATCCCTTCAAAGTTGCAGGCAAGCAAAAGATTGTCTTCTCAACAGACAAAGGAATTGTATAATGGATTAAAGGAACCGTATGACAAAAATTATAGCAAAAGAATATACAGAATTTTTAGAGCAGTTGAAAGATCGTATTGCAACAAGCCGTTATAAGGCAGCAAGAACAGTAAATAAAGAACTGCTACTGCTTTATCATTATATTGGAACGCGGATTCTAGAAAAACAAAAGAGTCAGGGTTGGGGAGCTAAAGTAATTGAGCAGTTAAGTAGAGACTTAAAGGCTGAATTCCCGGAAATGAAAGGATTTGGTATTGCTAACTTGCATAATATGAGGCGTTTTGCGGAGATTTATCCTAATCCTGAATTTCTCCAGCAAGTTGCTGGAATATTACCATGGTATCATCATGTCGTTTTAATGGAGCGAGTAAAAGATCACGAAGCAAGGCTATTTTATATAAGAAATGCTTCAGAGTATGGTTGGTCACGCGCTATAATGATACATCAAATAGAACTTGGCCTTCATAAACGGCAAGGTAAAGCAATTACAAATTTTAAAGAAAAACTGCCTTATCCAACATCAGATCTAGCAAATCAAACTCTTAAGGATCCATATATTTTTGATTTTTTAAGTATAGGTAAGGATGCTCATGAAAGAGAAGTAGAAAAAGGACTCGTAGGACATATGGAAAAATTTCTGTTAGAACTCGGTGAAGGATTTGCTTTTGTTGGCAGACAATTTCATTTAGATGTTGGAGATGAAGACTTTTATATTGATTTATTATTCTACCATTTAAAATTACGTTGCTTTATAGTGATTGAGTTGAAAGATACTATAATATCATACGGTCAATATACTCTAAATGAGATGGAAAGATGAAGGCATCATTATAGCTGCTAAAAAATACGGCGATAAAAACTTAATTCTTTCTCTGTTTACAAAAAATCATGGAAAGCGCAGGGGATTAATTAAGCTAACAAACAATAGCAATTATAAGTTTCAGATAAGTAATCTATTACATGCAGAATGGAGTGCTAAGTTACCTGAAAATCTAGGTTTTTTAAAGTGCGAATTAATTGAATCTCCATTCCATCATTTCTTTCAAGATAGGTTAAAAAGCATTACTATTGTCTCTTTTTCCTCTATTTTAGAAAAAGTGCTTCCAGAAAGTGAACCCTGTGCCGTACTGTATGACAATTTTCGATATTTCATCGATGTAATTAAACACAACAATCAGTCTTGGCAAAGCCATTATCTTAACTTAGAGCTTCTGCTTCTTACGCAATTGGGATTCAAGTTAGACTTATCCAAATGTGCTGTAACAGGTGTTAAGGAAAACTTACAATTTATTTCTCCAAAAACTGGTAGAGCAGTGTCAAAAAAAGCAGGAGATTATTATGCAGATAAACTCCTACCTTTTCCACAAATGTTGCATGATGTATACAATAATAACCTACAAAACAGCTACTCATTTCAAGAATTTCAGTTAGGACTGAAAGTCACAGGATATTTTTTAAATAAGTATCTATTTTTGCAGTTAAACATGAAATTTCCAGAGCTGAGAAACCTCATGTTGTTGCTTTAACCTTAGTTATCATCTTTTTGAAATCATTTCAGAAATCTATAGCTAACCTAAGCAACACGTCATACCGCGATTCATTCGCGGTATCTCAGCATAGATTCCGCTAACGAGTAGCGGAATGACGGTTGTCGGTAAACTTAAGCCACTTTAGCTATAGCCAGTAACCACTCTATTTCTACCACTGTTTTTTGCCTTATATAAATATTTGTCAGCACGTACTATAAATTTTTTAATATCGTCAAGGTCAGATCCTTGCATTTCTGCAATTCCAATGCTCACAGTTATGTTATGGGTTGTATTTTTGTCCGCAAGTATAAAAGGTTCTTTAGCAATAATTTTTCGTATTCTCTCCGCAATAGTATACGCATCTGATACATTGGTATCTGGCATTACAACAACAAACTCCTCACCACCAAACCTAGCTAGTAAATCTGTCACTCTGATATTTTCAGAAATTCTTTTCTGTACTTGCTTTAAAAGTTCATCTCCAGCACTATGCCCAAAACTGTCATTCACCATCTTAAAATAGTCTATATCAAGTATCATAAGAGACAACCTTCTATCCTTTTCCACAGAGTCCTTAACAATGTTTCTTAAGTGTGCATCAAAATATCTTCTATTATAACAGTTAGTTAATGGGTCCTTTATAGACATTTCCGCATTATTAAATAAATTCATTCTCAAGGCATCTTGATATCTTTTGCGTTTTACTTGCGAATTAACCCTTGCTATTAACTCACCCTCATCCAAAGGTACTGTTAAATAATCATTAGCACCTACATCAAGTGCTTTTACTAAATTGTTTTTATCATAATCCTCAGAAAGAATCAGAATTGGTGTATAGCGTGTTTCTACTTTACCACGAAACTCAGAACACAAACGCAGGCCGTCAGTTTTTGAAAACTGCATATCAGAAATGATCAGGTCGTAATTATTCTTAATACCAACCTTTAATGCCTCCACTGGATCACTCAGTATTTTAATTGACCTAAAGCGGTGCTTTAGTACATTATATATCTGCTCTGCTTGAAAGACATCTTCATCTACAACAAGTATGTTAGCATCAAAAATCTGATTAGAATAATCCATAATACTGTTTCCTGCTACTCCGCCAATCTCAGCGTTGGGTTCTCCTCTTAAACGCAATTCATCTATAATCATTTTTAAGCGCGTGAGAGACTTGATCCTTGCAGATAAAGCAGTTTCGTCTATTGGTTTAGTCAAAAAATCATCTGCACCAGCATTAATGCCCTGTACTCTATCATGAGCGTCATGCAGCGCAGTTACCATAATTATTGGAACATGGGTTGTCAAGGGATCATTCTTTAGCTCCTTACAAACTTCAAAGCCATTCATTTTTGGCATCATAATATCGAGTAATATAATATCGGGCTGCTGTTTTGCTACTAAATCCATGGCTTCCTCACCATCATAGGCCACGATAACCGTATAGTACTCTGCTTTTAGTCGAGCTTCTAAAAGCTTAACATTACATAGTACATCATCTACTACTAGGATCTTTGCTGTCATTATCTTTGGATGTATTATCTATATCGTAAGTAGGATAAAGCTTACCATTTTTACCAACTATGTAATTTACTTTCTCAGTATTACACTCTTTGTATAAGTCTTCAATTCCTGCGTCTTTCAATAACCTCCTAGCTTTTGATTTTATAATCATAAGATACTTATATGTATTCCTAATAAGATCAATAAATACAGGCACCTTATTTCTATCAAGAACAATTATGCTCACTAAAGCAACGACCAAAATTTCTGAAAGACCTATATTAAACATTTTTCCTATGAAGCAAGTACTTTAATCCTCCTGATTATAAATATTAATTTGCTTAAATCAAGTTTAGAAGCAACCATCTCATCTAAAAAACTATTATAACGTTCTATGTAGTCCTTATCATTACAAGCCCAGGTTTGAACCTTATCTTTGGGGTTATCAGTAGCTTTTATGACTTCAACAGCTAGCTTGTGATGGTAATTGCTTAAATCGTCCAATAAATCATTAACTAAGCTGCGATCCCAATAAGAAGAGCGGCTTTTCATCTTGATGGCAATTGTTCTAATCAGATCGAATCTTAACAGCGACTTTAACTCAAAGTATATTTTACTAGCATCAAGAATGGACAAAGATGTCTGTTCAGCAACAGATATAATGTCCAGTGCATAAGCAAGAACGCATAGATCAGCAACTTTTTTTGCTAGATCTTTATTTATATTAAGTTCTACTAAAGAAGTTGTTTCATGGCTATAGACCTTTAATAGGTGTTCATCTAAAACATCAGTTAAGTTCTGGCCTAAAGTTTCAATTGCATCTTTAAATTTTGTAACATCATCCAACTCTACAAAGCTAAGCTTGCCAAGATTTTTCACTAACCAAAACGATACTCTGCCAATAAATTTCTGCACGTTCCTCACTATTTGTAAGTATGAGTTAACATCAATTTTTCCATCCAATTCATCAATTTTCTGCCACAGGCTGTTTAAATCATACAGGTGGTTAACAACAATATATATGTTAACCGCTTCTTGTACCTTAATTCCAGTGTTCTCAGCCAAATTATTGATGAATATACAGCCCATTCTATTCACTACATCATTTGCAATGCAAGTAGAGATAATTTCTCTACGAAGTTGGTGTTTTAATATGAAATCCTTAAACTTTGTTATCATCTTTTTAGGAAAATAACCTAGCAAGTAGTCATTAGATATAAGATCTTTTTCAGGCAGATCGGAATGTATAATTTCATTTTTTATTGCCGTTCTAGCATAAGACATTAGAATAGAAAGCTGAGGAGAACTGAAACCTTCTGCACCAGTTAACATCCTTGCTATCTCCTCTTCAGTTGGAAGAAATTCTACGCTCCGGTTTAACAGCCCAGATTTTTCTAAACTGAGCAGTAACCTGTGGTGCTGCTCCAATCTCTCTTTAGCTTGCAAACACTCAAGAAGTAATGCTTTTGTTTCAATTCTGTTGTGGCTCTCAAGCACCTTGGATGCAACTTCGTCTACCATACTTGCCAGTATTTCATTCCTTTTTTCTAAAGAAACACCCCCTGCTTTCATAGCTGAAACAAATGCAATCTTGATGTTAACTTCAAGGTCCGAACATGTCACTCCGGCTGAATTATCAACAAAATCTGCATTGATATATCCACCCCTTTCAGCATATTCTATTCTTCCAAGCTGTGTGCATCCTAAATTTCCGCCTTCTATAAACATAGAAGCTCTAATATCTTTACCATTTACTCTCAGCTCATCGTTTGCTTTGTCACCGACCATGCTATGATTTTCACTCTTTGCCTTAACAAACGTGCCAATTCCTCCATTCCATATGAAATCCACTTCTGCTTTGAGTAGATATTTAATCAAATCACTTGGAGGTAGTATATCTTCTGTTATATCAAAGCATTTTTTTATTTCTTGAGAAATGTTTACTTGCTTGCTGCTACGCTCAAATACTCCTCCACCCTTAGAAATCAAATCTTTGTTATAATCCATCCAAGTTGAAAATGGTAACTCAAAGAGGCGTTTACGCTCTGTGAAACTCTTTTCTGCATCAGGATTTGGGTCAATAAAAATATGCATATGGTTAAATGCGCCGATTAAATGTATGTTTTTTGAAAGCAGCATACCATTTCCAAATAAGTCGCCAGCCATATCCCCAATTCCAATAACAGTTGCATCCTGGTAAATATCCTTATTCATTTTCCAAAAATGCCTCTGCGCTGCAATCCATGCACCTCTGGCTGTAATACCCATCTTTTTGTGGTCATAACCTACTGATCCACCAGATGCAAATGCATCACCAAGCCAAAAATTGTATTCAGAGGCTATTTGGTTGGCATAATCAGAAAATGAAGCAGTGCCTTTATCAGCAGCAACTACGAGATATGGATCATCTTCATCATACCTAATCACATTCTCTGGTGGAATTATTTTACCATTAACTACATTATCAGTAATGTCAAGCATTCCCCTGATAAAACTCTTATAGCATTCAACACCTTTCTCTCTTAAAGTATCTTTGTCTTTATAAACTTGCTTAATTACAAATCCACCCTTTGCGCCAACAGGTACAATAACCGCATTTTTTGTCATCTGAGCTTTCATGAGCCCCAAAACTTCAGTGCGAAAATCTTCCGTCCTATCCGACCACCTTAAGCCACCACGGGCTAATTTTCCGCCTCTTAGATGTATTCCCTCAAAAAGATTTGAATAAATATACAATTCACGATATGGACGAGGATCAGGCAAACCATTTATTTTATTTGAGTCAAATTTTATAGATAAGCAGGGTTTATTATCTTGATAATAACTGGTCCTCAAAATAGCCATTATCAAGTTAAATATCGAGCGCAAAACGTAATCATGTGAAACATTGCTGATCTCTTTTAGAAGTTCCTCAATTTTTTCTCTGAAAATGTCCGTGGTTTCTGTTCTATCAATGTCTATGTTAGGATCAAATCTTGCATGAAATAGTTGTATCAAATACTTTACTATTTTTGGATACTCTGAGACTACCTTTTGGATATATTCTGGATTGTAGTTAAATGACGTCTGCTTTAGGTAAGCACTTAACGCTCTAACCAGAAGCACTTCTTTCCACTCCAGTCCAGCAATAATGACCAAACTATTGAAATAATCATTTTTAATTTCCTTTCTAAACACTTTCGCAAGTGTTATTTCAAATTGCTCTTTTAGAGTAATGTTGTTTATTAATTCATCGACTCTTGACAACACAAAATGGTGTATCCATATTCCGCCGTTAATTTCTATGTAATAGCCATTATGAGATAGAATCTTAGCTCCCAAATTCTTAGTAATTCTTAATATCTTCGATAATTCAAGACCTCCATTGCTCGAAGTGTAAACCTTTAATTGATAATTAAGATTGTCACGAGTAAGTCTTAAATCGACCTCGCTAACTCCTTTTTTCCTCACTATCTCCAATTTTTTCATATCGTAATATGCGTCATGAGGTTCGAAACTCTCTTGATAGCTTATTGGAAATGCCTTGCAATAACGGATGAATATATCCTCAACAGTACTAAAAGTATTATATAAATTGTCTATAAAACGATCTTCCCACTTTTCCGTAATGTTCCTTAATTTGTTTTCGATACGCAAAACTTCATCATCAGGAACACTAGCATTTTTGGTCTTTAGCACTACATGCAATTTCATCAAATCATATTCATTGATAATGTGATTGTTATAAATATCTGAACTTTCTGCACTTGTCTCATCCTTCAATATGTCACGTATCTTGAACATTAGCCTAGCGCTAGCATAACGCATTGGTATCAGCACTATGCAACTAATAAAATCCCCTACTCTTCTTAAAAATAATCTGACCCTTGGCCTAATCGCAAGAGATATGATCAAAATGCAAATTTTAAATAATTCGTCTTCATTTGATTGGAATAATTCATCACAAGAGAATGCTTGTAAAATAGAAATTAAAGCTTTGTTATTGTGGCCCCCGGTTACAAACCCTGCATTTTTTTCTATAACTTTAACTTTATCTCTTATTATTGGAATAGTTTGAATATCTTGGACCTCTGCTACAGAAGTAAATAGCCCGAAAAAACGCCGTTCCTTTACTACATTACCCTGGTCATCAAATTCTTTTACTCCTATACAATTCATGTATGTACGCCGATGGACTATTGAGATTAGATCTGATCTCAATATGTATAGGGAATCAAGGTTTGCAGAAGGAATCAACGTACTTTGACCTACTCTTATCAGGCCAAGGGCCTTTTTGCTATCACAGACAAGTTTTTCATCTTTACCAGCAATATATTCTTGATAACCTAGAAATATGAAGTTATTATTCTTTAACCAAACTAGAAAATCTTTTTGCTCTTGATTTCGGTCTGATGTCATTCCAGTGCATGACCACGTGTCCTTTTCCTGGATCCCAGCTGGGATGACAGAAAGACTTGCCTCATCAAGTTTCTTGAGCATTAAGTGCCAATCTTTCACAACGCAATTAACTGCTTTCAGCGTTTTTTGTAGAGATTCTTTTAATGTATCAACAAAACTGTCACTTATACCTTTGATAATTACATATATAACCGACTCTTTGACTCCATTGCTTTCTTCCAAAGAGTAAATCTCATCTATTAGGCCCTCTTTTCTTTTAATGTTAATTATGCTGTTGCTGTAATAGCATATGGTTAAATTGTGCGATTTAATAGTTGCAATAACAGAATCAACCAAAAATGGCATATCATCGTTTGTTATCTTAATCGTGGTAAAATTGCCTTCTATTCCTGGTATATCATCTATATTGCCTACTACTAACTTACTTTCATCTTTCTCTTTTTGAGAAACAAAATTGTAAGCATCGTTTACAATATATAGCAAAAACTTATCGTTGGCTTTGAGGTCGCTTTTATAAACAAAACTATAAAAATACTTAATAAATTTTTTATTTTTTTCTTTATCTTGCTGATTTTCTTGATCAACTAACTTAAATAAAGACTCAGTGTCAACATTATGATCTATACACATTTTTTTTAATAAAAATACACAGTGAACTTAAACCTTTTTAACTAAGATTTCATCATCAAGAGCGTACACTATTAGCTCATCATTTTCTATTACTTCCCCTGATAAAACTAATTTAGCTAAATTATTTTGAATACACTCTTGTATAACCCTTTTTAAGGGCCTTGCTCCATATTCAGGGTCATAGCCAGTTTGTGTTATTAGTTCTTTAGCTTCCTGTGACAAACTTATACTCAGTTTACGCTTAGCAAGTGTTTTTTGTAAACAAGAAAATTGAACATCTATAATTTTATAGATGTCATCTCTGGTTAAACTGTGGAATATAATAATTTCATCCAGCCTGTTTAAAAATTCTGGACGAAATGCTGATTTAACTATTTGCATCACTTCGCTTTTTACAGAGCTAGCAACTCCTCCTTCCGATGTCATTCCAGCGCGTGACGCTGGCTGGATTCCAGTGTCAAGCACTGGGATAACAGGGAGTATAGGTCTATTTTCTGCTCCCCCTTTAAGCATTATCTCAGCACCAAGGTTAGAAGTTAAAATCAGTATGGTATTGTGAAAATCAACTAATTTGCCATGACTATCAGTGAGTCTACCCTCATCCAAGATTTGCAGCAATAGATTAAATATATCTGTATTTGCCTTCTCTATTTCATCAAACAGAATAACCTGATATGGCCTTCTTCTTACTGCTTCGGTTAATCTGCCACCTTGCTCATAGCCAACATACCCTGGAGGCGCGCCAATTAGCTTTGAAACAGAATGTTTTTCCATATATTCTGACATATCAAAACGCAAAAGCGCTGATTGATCGTCAAACAGAAATTCAGCAAGGGCTTTTGCCAGTTCTGTTTTTCCAACCCCGGTTGGGCCTAAGAATAAAAATGAACCGAAAGGTCGATTAGTATCTTGCACACCAGAGCGAGAGCGCCTAACTGCGTTACTTATTGCTTCTATCGCAGCTTTTTGCCCTATTACTCTTCTTCCTATTTCATTCTCCATGTTAAGAAGTTTTTCCTTTTCGCTGTGCATCATGTTATCAACTGGAATTCCTGTCCACTTTGAAACAATGTTTGCAATATCACCTCCAGTCACTTCTTTCTTTAAGAAACTATCAGTAACCTTTTCCTGATTTTTTAATTCATTCTCAAGCTGAGGGATCACACCATACATCAGCTCTCCTGCTTTTCCTAAATTTCCACTCCGCTGAGTCAATTCCAGCTCTTTTCTGGCGTTATCTAATTTTTCAACTGTTTCTTGTATTCTAGCTATTTTATTCTTTTCCATCTGCCATTTGCTGTTCAAGTCAGCAAATTTACTGTTTAGATTTTCGATCTCTTCATTTATCTTTTTTAAACGCTGTTTAGAATTTTCATCACTTTCTTTTTTTAGAGCTTCTGCTTCAATCTTTAGCTGTATAACCTTTCTCTCAAGTTCATCAATAACTTCAGGCTTGCTATCCATTTCAATTCTCACCCTACTTGCTGCTTCATCAATCAAATCAATTGCTTTATCAGGCAAAAACCTATCTGTTATATATCTATTGGACAACGTTGCAGCAGCAATTATTGCACCGTCTGTAATTCTTATACCATGATGCACTTCATATCTTTCCTTCAAACCCCTGAGTATTGAAATGGTATCAGTTTCAGTTGGTTGAGAGATAAACACAGGCTGGAAACGCCGTGCAAGTGCAGGATCTTTTTCTATATGTTCACGATATTCGTCTAAAGTTGTGGCTCCTATACAGCGAATTTCTCCACGCGCAAGAGCAGGCTTCAGCAGATTCGAGGCATCCATTGCACCACTTGTTGCTCCTGCTCCAACTAAAGTATGAAGCTCATCTATAAACAAGATAACTTTTCCCTCTGTTTTTGAAATTTCATTAATCACTGCTTTTAACCTTTCTTCAAATTCTCCTCTAAACTTCGTTCCAGCGATTAAGCTACCCAAATCCAAAGCTAAAACCTTTGCATCACGCAAACCAAGTGGCACATCGTTTGCAACAATTCTGTTTGCAAGCCCCTCGACTATTGCAGTTTTTCCAACACCAGGTTCACCTATCAGCACTGGATTATTTTTTGTCCGCCTCAGTGATACCTGCATAGTTCTTCTGATCTCTTCATCACGACCAATTACAGGATCAAGCTTGCCTTGCATAGCAAGCTCTGTAACATCTTTTGTATATTTCTTTGCCGCGTTTAATTTTTCCTCACTGTTTGGCGAGTCCGCACTGCTGCCTTTTCTCATTTCTGCAATAACTGAGTTCAGTTTTTGTGGAGTCACACCATTCTCTGCCAGAATTTTGCCTACAGTATCATCTTTTTGTGCAATGAGGCCCTGCAGTAAACGCTCAACGGCAACAAACGAATCTTTATTCCTCCGAGCAATACCAATTGAATCTTCAAAAACTTTTGCTATTTCTTTTGAAAGTTGAAGGCCACCACTTCCTGGCCCTTCAATTACTGGCAACCTTTTTATTGCGCTATCCACAGCATCAGAAATACTTTGCACATTTCCACCACAAGCGTTTATCAAATCCTGAACTAAACCTAATTCATCCTCAAGCATTACTTTTAGTAAATGCTCAGGCATAAAAATCTGATGCCCAGCTCCCAACGCTTTCATCTGAGCACTTTGAATTAGACTTTTTGCTTTTTCAGTAAATTTATTTAAGTCCATAACACCAGTTAAATCCGTATTTGCTGATGTATATAACAACTGATTTCATAAATTTAAACCTAAAGTTGTTTATTGTTAGATATGGTCTGCAAAAATTTAAAACTTTCTTAAGAACCTGTTTAAAATCTTCGTAAAGAGAAATGAAGGAGGACAATCATTTGCAAGCTGGTATTGAGTTTACGTTCGCAATTTTTCCACAATCGCCTACATTTTTCTAACCAAGCAAAAGAGCGCTCAACGATCCATCTCTTTGACAATACAACAAAGGTCACTGGGATCCAGA
The DNA here is from genome assembly GCF_028982115.1 of Wolbachia endosymbiont of Drosophila tsacasi. Classification (NCBI taxonomy): domain Bacteria; kingdom Pseudomonadati; phylum Pseudomonadota; class Alphaproteobacteria; order Rickettsiales; family Anaplasmataceae; genus Wolbachia; species Wolbachia endosymbiont of Drosophila tsacasi. Next base: position 60,183 of record NZ_JAPQLJ010000042.1, read on the forward strand.
AAAAAGAATGATGTCATGAAAGTAGCCCCTTTTTTGTCATCCCAGTGCCTTGACTACTTGGATCCAGGAAACTTAACTCTACACCAAGTAAATGTACAATAAGAACTAGATTCCAGCGTCACGCGCTGGAATGACACCTGTATTTCTCTTTACCATCAATCCCTACTCTTTAATGTCATACCAGTACCTCTTTTTCTTGTCATCCCAGCTCCTCTATGATGTCATCCCAGTGCCCAGACACTGGGATCCAGGAAACTTAACTTTAAATAAGTAGCTGCATAATAAAGACTAGATTTCAGCGTCACGCGCTGGAATGACACCTG